>NZ_BAAABL010000032.1:0-6691 GCF_039520965.1 Halarchaeum salinum | reverse complement strand
GCGTAGCTATAGGTGGAAAGTTGAGTATCACAATTCCAATACCGACGCTGTCTTGCATTCAACGCTGCACATTAACTCAATAGCCCGTGGTTTCTCGATGTGTCCTTGATGGTACGCGAGGATGATAACGCCGACTGAGCCATGTACTTCGATATCGTGGTCTTCTGCTGCGTCTCTCGCTTCTAGATCGTCTGTAAGGAGTACCCCGGAGTGTTCGGATGCAACCGCGAGTGCTGCAGTTTCCCCTGGGTCAAGGGCCTCGTCGAACCCCTTTGTGTCTGCTGTGACGAGGTCGTAATCCAAGGACTCGAGTGTGCTTGGTACACTGCCCTCTTCGAGTTCCTCATAGACAGTTTGTGGCACCAGCAGCTGATCGACTACGGACAGGAGATCGAGTGCGTCGATTTCGTCGAGATGGATGATCGGTCCGGTATCAGAAACGGCGAGAATCACGCATTGAGTCCCCACCGGACGTCATCTTTGACGGCTTTCGCTTCTCGGTCCGCTCGCTTAACGCGATCACGACCGACGAGTTCGATTGCTTTCTCTCGGTCGATTTCACCGTCGAGGTACTGGGTCAGTACGAGGTCCACCCAGAGGTCTTCGACGCCTCGTTCGAGCGCTTGCTCGAGTATCTTCGACTCTGGCACCCCTCGTGCATCCGCAAGCTCTTGGACTCGCTCTGTGAGGTCCACAGCCATATCTGAATAACTGTTCCGGACGGACTTAAGTGGCCTGTGCAGAACGGACAGTTCACCCGATTGATGCCCCATTCACTCCCTTCCCTCAGGCTGAATTTGGCGTGCATCCTCGGCGAGCCGATGCAGATACTCGTGAAGGACATCCATGTCCTCTTGGGCGTCGGCGAGCGTCTCAGCTTTCACTTTGCCCTTGATCTTGTCCTCGTCGCGCGTTCCGGAGCCGCGTTTGAGTTGGACGGTGATCGAGACGCCGACGTCGGTCCGCTCGACGTGCTGGGTTTCGGTCGGCTGTTCGTCAGTCGCATCGCTCGAAGAATTAGTCGTATCGGACATTGTCAGTGGAGGTGGTTAGGCAGTCGGTGCGACGTCGTCGGGGAGGACGTGTTCGATATCGGCGTCGGTGAGCGTCCAGGTGCCGTCGGCGCCGTACTCGAGTTGGCTGATGACGTCATCTTTGAACGTCTGATAGTGCTCGCGAGCGAGCGCCGCATTGTCCGTATAGTCGAGGAGGACGGCGAGTGCGAGCTGTGCCGGGCAACCTGGAGGCTGCGCTCCGACGTGAGCCGCTCCCCACCGGGATGCGTCGTCACAACCGTCTCTCCCTGCTCCCGGGAGCCGACGTAGCGAATCTCGCCTTGGTGGTGTGTGGTCTGTGCCGTCGCGTGGTTGTCGAAGGTTCCACTCGTCGTCTGGTTCGAGAGCACCACTCAGGCACTCCCGCACCCCTCTCGGGGGCGACAAACACGACGGCGGTCGCGGCCTGGCCAGGTTAACCAACACTGCCCTATTCTCGCTCTCAGATGTTGGTTAACACTCCGTCATCCAAACTTCCAAATCTGTCTAAGAGAGCGTAAAGCGCCATCCAGGTGGATATTTACACTTTGCACACGGGGTGTCTACACGTTGCTCGTCCTCGAGAGTGCGTCCTCGAAGTAGCAGTCGGCACATCGCTGATCACCCTGTGCGGCGTAGACCGGGTCCGCCGGTACCGTCTGACAGCTCGTACAGTAGCCGAACGCAGTTTTCGGGATTGGCTTCTGCCACGGCGGTCGTCGACGAGTCGTGTGGCTCGCCATCGTTAGTAGTGGACGTCGGCGGGGACGATCCAGCACGACTCGACGCCGTCGAGAATCTGGTCGAGCCGGTCTCGGTCGCGAATCCCCTGTCCGTGTTCGTCGTAGAGGACGACTGAGGGCCCGCGATAGGCGCCAAGGTTGTGGCAGGCATGCCGGACGAGGTCCTCATCGTGCATGATCGCCTCGTCGTCGAGTTCGTCCAGGCCCTCGCGAACAGCCGCGAGATTCTGTTCGAACGCCTCAATGGTCGCCTTCCAGCCAGCCTCGAGGAGGTCTTCACCGGCGTTCAACTCGACCGGCGCCGCGGCCGGCCGCTCACCCCACCGCGCTTGGCCTGCCCCAGTGATGTCTGTCTCGTTGAACGTCACGTAGTAGTCGAACACGGCGTCGACGTCTGGGGTGACGCCGACCAGTCGGTCGAACGCAGATGTGCCTGCCGCCAGTGCTTCGTCGTACGTCGATGCCTCCACTAATGCGTAGATGAGCATGTGCATCATTGAGTCCGACGCACGCCTTCGGGGCGCGCGTCGCCACTCTCCGCGTGATAAACATCTCAGAGACTACCGCAGGAGATAGGTTGCCTCTCGTGATGAGAGGCGATTTACACTCGACATCTGGTGTATCTCGCTGTCGTCATCCTCCTGATGGTGCGACATTGAGCGTTAGATGTAGAGAAGCGTCACATCAGAATCCTACTGACCCTTTGATCAAATCGGCCCAAATCAACCCATACGTTACTCGATATCAGCAAATCACTTCCCGTCGATCACCCACTTCTCACCCCACTCGTGAATCGCATCGAACGCCGAGAGCAGTTCTTCACCCTTCGGGGTCAGCGAGTAGTAGACGGCAACGGGGCTCTCTTCCTCTACCTCCCGGGTGACGTAGTCCTTTTCGTCTAAATCATCGAGGACGCGAGACAGGGTCTGAGAGTTCGCGCCCGTCGCCCGCTTGAGTTCGTTGAACCGGAGGTCACCCTCCCGAAGTACGTGGATTACCGTCATCCGCCACCGCGATCCGATCTCTTCGAGCGTTTGCACGACCGGACACTCTGCGTATTTCTTCTCGAGTGACTGTTGCGGTGACATCGATGTGACCTAGTCATACCTACGTTCGCTAAACGATATAACAGTCACGCACTCATACCAGATATGGTAATATGACTGGCTTCGCAGACACCGTATCTGCGTGCCGGGCGAACGTTACCAGCAAACCCATCCAACAATGAACGTGCTACTACTCGGCGCAAGCGGACGTATCGGCCAGCGAATCGCAACCGAACTCCTCAACCGTGGTCACGAGGTGACTGGCGTCTCCCGAAGCGGCGACATCGATGAAATCAACGACTCCGACTTCAAGGCGGTCACCGGGGACGCGACTGACCCTGACGACATTGCCGACCTTGCGTCAGGCCACGACGCAGTTGCATCCGCTCTGGGCCCGTCAGAAAACGCGGATGTCGAAACACTCAGTGGGATGACAAAGGCGCTAATCGAAGGCCTTCGTGACGCGGATGTTGACCGTCTCGTGTGGACGGGCGGTGCAGGCGGCCTCAGTGTCGGCCCTGACACGAAGCTCATCGAAACCGAAGACTTCCCGGAAGAGTTCCTCCCGCTCGCGTCGGCGCATATCGACGCGCTTGAGATTATCCGCGAAGCCGATGACCTCCAATGGTCGTACATCGCCCCAGCGGCACTAATCGAGCCAGGTGAGCGAACTGGTGAGTACCGAACCGCAGACGGCGAACTCGTTACCGACGAGGATGGTGAGAGTTACATCACGATGGAGGACTTCGCCGTCGCGTTCGTCGATGAATTGGAAAACGGTGACGCAATCCACACCCAGCTTGCTGTCGGATACTAAAGTCAATCAAATGAAACTACAAAACTCAAAGGAGCTCCCACCAGAGACGGCTGCGCGGTGGAGTCCGGCTTTCATTCGACTAGCCCTTGGAATTACGATGCTTGTCGCAGGCGTCGGCAAAGTCTTCGCAATCGGGCCAAAGGCGATGGGCATCTCTAGCTTCGCAGGCTTCTTAGCGAGTCTCGGCGTTCCGCTTCCCACGATTATGGCCTGGGGAGTCGGTCTCCTCGAACTTGTCGGTGGCATCTTGCTACTGGCCGGCTTGGCTGTTCGAATCACGGGTGCGTTGATAGCCATCGATATGCTCATCGCCACAGTTCTGTACCATCTTCCCAATGGGTATCCGGCCACGAGTGGGGGTATCGAATTGACGCTCGTGCTTGCTTTGATCGCAGCAGCGCTCGTCTTGAGTGGCCCCGGAGCACTTTCGATCGAACATACGTTGTTCAACCAAGAGGACCGCACCCTTGACTTGTCTCAGTCGAGGGGCACAGATAGATAAACAGCGTTCATATCTATTATCACGACCTTAATGACAACAGACGTACTCCCTCAGCAAACACGTATCGGACGGACTGCACTCCGCGTCAACGACCTCAAAGAGATGACCGAGTTCTACCGGGATGTCGTTGGGCTTGATATGCTCCGTCACTCCGACACTAGTTCCGTTCTCGGTATCGAGGACACACCTCTCCTTATCTTGGAGGGGGATGCAGATGCACTCCAACGACACAGGTCAAGTGCTGGGCTCTTTCACAACGCGTTCCGGGTCCCCTCGCGTGGGGCGCTGGGTGACGCGTTAGCTCGCATTCGGGAGTACTGGGAACTTAGTGGTGCGTCCGACCACGGCGTCAGTGAGGCACTGTACCTGACTGACCCGGAGGACAACGGCATCGAGATCTACCGAGATCGTCCTCGTGAGGACTGGCCTCGCAGCGGTGACGGGAGCGTTCGTATGGGAACGTATCCTCTCGATCTTGAAGCGGTGGAAGGTGCCGCCGCGGGAGACTTAGGACTCCCTGCTGGAACAGACATTGGGCACGTTCACCTTGAGGTGTCCTCGCTGGAGGCGTTCCGAGATTTCTACGTGGACACCATCGGATTCGAGGTACAGGAGAACGAACCAAGCGCACTCTTCGTCTCTGCTGGCGGCTACCACCATCACCTCGCTGGGAACACGTGGAATCAGCGGACGGAGTCGGTCAACGGCAGGGGACTATCCTGGTTTGAAGTGCTCATCCCCGACACAGCTGCGCTTGACGTAATCCAGGCCCGAATCGCGGACAGTCAGTATCCAGTAACCGAGACAGAGGATGGCATCGCAGTCACAGGGCCAGACGAGTTCGAGGTACGGTTCCGAGTCGGAACGTAGCTTCTAGTTCTATTCTTCACGTATCTATGAACATTCATATTATCGGAGATACGATTGATGGTCAATAAGCAGACCTACCTAATGGCTGTTTCATCTAATATATCGCGGAATGAAGGATAACAGTTTATCCACGCTCTCAGTTACGACAGCCTTGGGCCATGGCGCGGTGCCCCACAGACTCGACAGTCCCAGATTGGCTGCCCAGCCCACTGTTCAACTGGACCGGTTTCGGCGCCGCGGAAACGATGAGTGGTTTCGCGCTCGCAGCGTCGACACATGAGTGCTTCCCGCGTCGGCGTCGTGGACGACTGCCGGTCTGCATCATCGGGACGCGACGGCTGTTGGAGTGCGAGCGCGGGGACGAGCCAGAGAGCATCCTCTGCTTGCTCATGCACCCTGCTGAGACGCTGCCGCGAGTCAATCGCGTCCCCGGCATGGTCGTAGAGGTACGTCGCGTGTCCACCCGAATTCACGTCGTCCTCCCCCTGCGTGCGGTCACACGCCTGCTGCAGAAGGCGTTCGCCGACGTCGCTCTCCATCTGGACGACGTCGGGCAGGTCACCCCAGTGGTTGGTGAGCGTTCGCGACGGCGAGCGATCACTATCGGCGACGAGCTCGCATTCGTGAATCGCGGTGTCGCCCTTTGTGACGAGGAGTGAGTGTGCGGCGGTCCCCTTCGCGAGCGCCGCCGTCTCTGTGCGGGCCGCGACGACCGTGAAGACGAGATGGAGGAACTCCATCTTCACCTCTCCGTCGTCCTCGTTCGCCTCGTCTCTTGTAGCGCGCTCGTGGCGGCACGACCGACACGTCTCACACGCTGGCGGGACGAACTGGCCACAGCCGGGGCACGTCGACGGCGATTCCTGTGTCTCGGGATAGTTGGTCCCCGCTAACCGATCGCGTGGGTCGCCGTCTTGTTCGAGGACGTGGTCCGGTTCTCGGGTCGCTTCGCCTCTGGGCCGAAATGCGTCCTCGTCGCGACGGCGATCAGGATCTTGCGTCACACGATCTGTTCGCTCGCCTCTACAGATATATCTGGGTTGGTGGTGCTCTGATTGCAAATTGGATTCGTATCTGCTGGACTGCGTATCCATCTCTGTGTTCCCGGCCGATGCCTCATTCTCGCGGGTCACCAACCGGAACGTCACCGTACTCGGGACAGTTCACCCAGCCTTGCCCGAACGCCGCTCCAAGCCCCTCATCGGGGTACCACTCGTGTTTTTCTCCGCAGTTCGGGCAGTCAACGCGTGGGGGCTGGATCTCCGCGGCCTCCTGCTGGAGATAGTGATTCCCCTGGTAGGCACGACAGTGCTGGCAGACGTTGCCCCAGACTCGCTTCTCAAGGGTCCTACTATATACTCGCTCGACTGGCGTTTCATACTCCGCGAGCAATGCTCCGAGTGGCGTATCCAGATTGTCGTTGCGGGGCCACACAACCGGCGTGTCCTCACCACACTTCCAGCACTCCGTCTGCCACGTCACGAACTTCTCGTGATCTGCGGGGAACTCTTCCGGGAGCATTGTTGCTCCCCTTGTTCGCTCTATTCGTATTTGGCTGCTTCTACGCCTTGACGCAGTATTCTCCCCGCCTAACTACAGAAGTAGATTCAGACTACTGGAGTTCGCTGCGGAGTGTATTGCGATGCGTCCGAATCGTGGTTGTCGTGACGCCTGCGGCG
>NZ_BAAABL010000031.1:0-527 GCF_039520965.1 Halarchaeum salinum | reverse complement strand
CTCGGGACAGTTCACCCAGCCCTGCCCGAACGCCGCTCCAAACCCCTCATCGGGGTACCACTCGTGTTTTTCTCCGCAGTTTGGGCAGTCGACGTGTGGGGGCTGGATCTCCGCGGCCTCCTGTTGGAGATAGTGATTCCCTTGGTAGGCGTGACAGTGCTGGCAGACGTTGCCCCAGACTCGCTTCTTGAGGGTCCTACTATATACTCGCTCGACTGGCGTTTCATACTCCGCGAGCAATGCTCCGAGTGGCGTATCCAGATGGTCGTTGCGGGGCCACACAACCGGCGTGTCCTCACCACACTTCCAGCACTCCGTCTGCCACGTCACGAACTTCTCGTGATCTGCGGGGAACTCTTCCGGGAGCATTGTTGCTCCCCTTGTTCGCTCTATTCGTATTTGGCTGCTTCTACGCCTTGACGCAGTATTCTCCCCGCCTAACTACAGAAGTAGATTCGGACTACTGGAGTTCGCTGCGGAGTGTATTGCGATGCGTCCGAATCGTGGTTGTCGTGACGCCTGCGGCG
>NZ_BAAABL010000030.1:0-5179 GCF_039520965.1 Halarchaeum salinum | reverse complement strand
TACTCTCCCGCTTCACTTCCAACGTTCTAACGACTCATCCCGACGCTGTCTGCGGATTCAATAGAGCCGATCAAAACAAAGCGGACTGGACCTCACGCGGCGAACGTACAGACGGCTCGTCTACGGAATCGTCACCCTCGGCATCATCGGGTTGCTCGCCGGAATCGCACTCAACGAGCAACTCCTCGGAACCATCATCTACCTCTGTGGCGCCTGGCTCGGGGCCAGTATCGCCTTCCTCGCACCGCGATGGAGTGACACGACACTCCAAGACGAACGCGACTACGAACTCCACAACCGCGCAAGCGGTCTAACAATGGGAATCACGATGGCTCTCGGCCTCAGCATCATTCCGGCCCTCTATGTTCTTGATGCCGGTGGCTATCTCGAAATCTCGGACACAATCGGTGGGGGGATCTTAGTCCTCTCAGCGCTCTTCCTCCTGTACGGCACCTGCTTCGGGATTGTCCAGCGGAACGCGTAGCACGAATGCAAAACGACCTCCCGAGACGACGACAAGCGGCGGAATTGAGTCAGGGCGACCTCGCCGAAGCTGTCGACGTCACTCGCCAGACTATCAACGCTATCGAACGAGAGCGATACGACCCCTCACTAGAACTCGCGTTCAAGCTCGCAGCCTATTTCGACTGCTCGACCGAGGACATTTTCGAGCCGAGAAACCACCCCGATGGGACTGAGAGCAAGCCCTAAGCGGTTCACGCGCGAGTAGACGGCTTGTACCGCCGCGCGCCGCGAACTATCCGGGTGACGAGATCGATGAGACCGAGCGTAAACCCATCCCAGTGCCAGTCCGCCAGCATCGTCGATACCACAGACTCTACCAACTCCGTCCCGATGGTAAGAAGATCAACGGAGAGTGGGTCTGTTCCGATGAAATCAGGGGGTTCACGTATCCACCAATACAGGTAAAGGACTTATCGCTCAGTACAGGAGGGGTCTATCGAGGGCGTACTGGGTCTGGAAGTGGCCGAAGTTCTGGCATCGTTCCTGACCGCTCAATCGTTTGGATTTCGACGTTGTTCACCGCAACGGTGAGCGTTTCCCAGTCACTCGGCACATTTGCTCCACCGACAAGGTGAGTTACGGAACTGCATTGCGATTCCTTGGTCGTTCTACTGGACGACGTTCCGCTACTGAATCCAGACGTGACGTTGAATCTCAAGACGAACTCATTCCCGATGGAATGGGTCAGCTTTGGTTCAACCTCTCCTAACTCGTCACAGAGACGCACGTCAAACGTTAAATCCGCTGAGTCACCGTCGCTCACGATGTGAACCCATCCGCTGTGAGCCTCCTCCTCGCTTGGGAACGATGTATGACTCTTTGAGTAAGCGAGTCCAAGGGAGTCGTCGCCCTGGTTGATTTCGGTTTCATCCGAACCACTCGGACTCGCAGAATTCGCCCACCCTTGACAGCCGGCAAGAAAGCTAAGACCAGCAATGGAACCAACGGAAAGCACCGTACGGCGGGATACTGGAGGGGCCATTAATTAAGAAAATACGTGCGATTGACAAGTATCTTCCTCATACCAGTATCGTGTGCGTGGAGACTTGATAGCTACCGTCCTGTCGCTGATTGACTCGCATACCGACTTCACGACTAGGCGGCCCTGAATCAGCCCCCCTAACTCGTCGTGGGTAGGGCGTTGGTGAACGCCTCGACAAAGTCGCCGGGTCATGGCGCGATAACCATCAGAATCCCTGACTGGAGGATGACGATCGTCCGGCTCGGCGCCGACGTCAAGATGCTTGATGTGTATGACATCCTCCTCGCCGTAAACGGCGAGGTTTCCCGACCGCGTGTGGGATATTATGGTTCGCGGTCCACGACCTGTTCTTGCGGTGCGAACGCACCGCTTCGGTCGAACAGGCGGACCGCTGGCTGTGCCAACCAGCCGGTACTCCTATCCTCGGACGCGCTGTCCGACGGACTCGGAGGTACTTGTTTGCGAATGTTCTCGGCTCCGTTGCAATCGGCGTTGTAGGCGTCGTCGCACGCCTCGCAGACGTACAACCCGCGCTCGACACGCTGCCTGTCGTCTTCGGCCCCGCACACACAACACGTCTTTGACGTACCGCGCTCGGACACGCGTCCCACGTCGATGCCGTGTTGTTCGCCCTTGTATTCGAGCATCGACGCGAAGCGGTCGAACGCCCATCCGTGGAGGTCTAGGTTGCCGTGCGTCCCCCAGCTGCGGGCGTCGCCCGTCTCGCCATCCTCGCGGATGCCGCCGAGGTCTCCGACGGCGACATGGCCGACGCCACGGGCGGCGCACTCCTCCACAATGTCTTTCGAGAGTGCGTGCAAGAAGTGGGTTTGGCGTTCCGACCGCTTCCGGTCAAGACGTTGAGCTTCGCGTGACGCCGAGTCGTCCGTCTTCGCACGCTCTTTCGAGAAGTAGTAGTTGTCTTCTTTGAGCGCGCCGCCGGGGTACAACAGCGATTCATCCCCGAACGAAACCGCGGCGAAGTTACAGATACCAAGGTCGATACCGGCGGTGCCGTCGCCGGGCGATTCGGCCTCGGCAACTTCGACGCGACAGATGAAGTGCAACCGCCACTCGCCACGTTCATACACCGCGCGGACCTGCTGAACGTTCTCGACGGTGACGTTCGGTCCGGCGTCGTACTTGCAGAGAATGAAGTCCGAGCGGTGTTCCTTGAGGTTGCGGCCTTTCGAGAGTCGCACGCGGTTGTTCGTGGCGTCGTGCGTGAAGCCGTCGGCCTTGAACGTGACTGTCGAGCGCGGATGCTCGTCGCCGTGTTTGCGGTAGCCGGGCGGGTTCGCGTTCTTGTTCCCGTTTCGGCGGTGGCCGTACCAACTGTCGAACGCCTCAGAAAGCTCTTCGAGAACTTTCTGACTTGATTGTGCGTTGAGGTCAGCATAGCGTTCGTGGCTCTTGAGGTAGGCCTTGAGCGGACCGTCCGCGGGAATCGTCCCCGTCTCGTCCCAGATACGCGCGACCGTCCACCGGCCGACGTTCCAGAGTTTCGAGGCGGCGAACCCGAGCGAATCGAGGTCTCCGCAGACCTGCCGGTGGTTACGAACACCGGCAGTGAAGGTGCGGATGACCTGTTTCGCCATACACTACCTATATACCCCCTCATTATACGTATTTGGGTGCCTGTTGTTCTGATGTAGCGGTGGGAAAACGATGACAACGCGCCTCTCAATCGACATTGACGACGAGTTGCACAAGGAGTTCTCAAAGGCCGTAATCGACGTTGACGAGACGAAGGCCGACGTTGTGCGGGAGTTAGTCCGCGAATGGGTTGACGAACAAAACGAGTAGTACCGCAAAGGAATATCCGGCCGGCAACCGACGGTGGTTTGTGGAACCGGCTGGCGCGATTCACGCCCTTCGGCCGTCACTACGTTCGGCCTCAGGACGGGATTCTCTCGCTGTTAAAAGATCGTCGGAGTCTGTCGTGTGCCTCTGTTCGACCTGTTCGATCTGCGTAATTCAAAACCATTCGGCTACACGATCAGATTGACGAGTTCCTCGCCGGCGTTGATGTGGGCGAGGTCCCCCCAAATGTAGTCCCTGAGATTCCGATAGGAGTCCTCAGTGAACCCTGTGCAGTGTGGGGGAGTGATTTAACTGATTCATATAGGTAGGAGATAACAATTCCCCACTTGCGGACAACGGAATTAAAATAATGGTATTTTAACCCCCTAATATTATGATAAGAGATAATATTTAGGCGGTGAGTCCCGAGTACTCTCTATGCCGCATGGGATAGATGTTGAGCACGAGAACAACCCCAAAAGCATCTCCACGTACGAGTGCCTGAGGTGCGGCGAGATCGTCGAGGCAAAAACGCATCCACTCACATGTGACTGTGGTGGCGGCTTCCAAAACAGAGCAAAATCCCTCGAGTGACATTCTCCCATCAGTATGGAACTCCTAGTGCAGGACAGATACCCGTATTCAGAACCATCTCACGGTCTTAACCACCCAGACTCAGAGTCCAAGGGTTACAGATCGAGTTCCTCAGTTGCGATCGAAGATGGTAGTCCAGTACAGCTGACGGATCCATGGTGGACCCCTCCGAATCGCGAGGCTGACCGAGGAGTGATCGCGGGGGAGACTTCCAGACCTACGTCTCGAAGCCCATCGCTTCGATCTGCTCTTGGTAGCGGTTGCGGATGGTGACTTCGGTGACGTTGGCGACGTCGGCGACTTCACGCTGGGTCTTTTTCTCGTTGCAGAGGAGGCTCGCGGCGTAAATCGCGGCCGCCGCGAACCCGGAGGGGGATTTCCCGGAGAGGAGGCCCTGTTCGGCGGAGGTATCGACGAGTTCGCGGGCCTTGGCGATGACCTCCTCGGAGAGGTCAAGATCACTCGCGAAGCGTGGGAGGTACTCCTTCGGGTCGGTTGGCTCCATCTCCAGACTGAGCTCCTGGGCGACATAGCGATACGTGCGTCCGATCTCCTTTTGACCGACCCGCGAAACCTCCGTGACTTCCTCAAGCGAGCGTGGGATCCCCTCCTTGCGGCAAGCGGCGTACAAGCAGGCGGTGGCGACGCCCTCGATGGAGCGCCCGCGGATGAGGTCTTCGTTGAGTGCGCGCCGGTAGAGAACTGATGCGATCTCGCGAACACTCCGGGGGACGCCGAGTGCGGACGCCATTCGATCCATCTCGGAGAGGGCGAATTGGAGGTTGCGCTCGCCGGCGTCCTTCGTCCGAATGCGCTCCTGCCACTTCCGGAGGCGATTCATCTGGTTGCGCTTCTTCGAGTCGAGTGAGCGGCCGTAGGCGTCCTTGTTCTTCCAGTCGATCTGGGTGGTGAGGCCCTTATCGTGCATCGTCTGCGTAGTTGGCGCACCGACGCGACTCTTCTGGTCGCGCTCACTGGAGTTGAACGCCCGCCACTCCGGCCCGCGGTCGATCTGGTCATCGTCGAGAACGAGCCCGCAGTCCTCGCAGAGTCGCTCGCCCTGATCCGTGACGATGTTCGTCGAGTCGCACTCCGGGCAGTGCTGGGTCTCCTCGCTAGATTGCTCCTGCTCGGCCTGCTCTTCGCTGCGTTCTCGAGTCGGCCGTTCCATTCACTCTGTGACAGCCACCTAATCAAATATAGGTCCATCCGTCTTTAGCTAAGACGAGAACCGCGTGACAGCGACGGCTTATCGAGGCTACTTTTCGAGAGGAA
>NZ_BAAABL010000029.1:0-31731 GCF_039520965.1 Halarchaeum salinum | reverse complement strand
TCCTCATTCCTTCGGACCACATCGTACTTCTTTGGGGTACTTCAACCCTCCGAAGCCCGATTCGGCCCGAGACGACGTTCGTATTCCCTCCAAATCGCCGGGGACACTTAACCCCCTCGAACCCCACTCGCTTCGAGCGGGGTGAGGGGTCGTCCTCGACGACCGGCGGGCGTTCGTCGGTGGCTCCGGGTGCACCGGGCCACGTCACGTCGTTCGCATTCATTCAGAACGCCGGGTGACGTATAAGCCCGTCGAACCGACCCCCTCCGCGGTACTTCGAATCACGGGATGAACGATCGGGGGAGATACGGCAATCGAACGCGGTCGGGGTCTGTTGTGGGAGACGTTTTTGCGCGGCCGTCTCTTAGAGACGGTATGCGCGTGGGGTTGCTCTCGGATGTGCACGCGAACCGGGTAGCGCTGGAGGCGGTGTTGGACGATATGCCGACCGTGGACGCGGTACTCTGTGCAGGCGACGTGGTCGGCTACAATCCGTGGCCGGCCGCGTGCGTGGACATCCTCCGTGAACGCGGCGTTCCGACGGTGATGGGCAATCATGATCGGATGCTCGCGTCAGGGCGGAACTTCGGCGCGAACGGGATGGCACAGGCGGGTGTACGCCACGCCCAGGAGCGCCTCGACGCCGACGAGCGCACCTGGGTCGAGGACTTACCGCGGGAGCACGTCACGTGCGACGGCCGGGTGAAGGTCGTCCACGACCATCCCGATCGGGTCGATCACTACACGTATCCGCACGAGTTCGCACCGGAGCTCCTCGGCGACGAGGACGTCCTCGTGCTCGGGCACACGCACGTCCAAGCGCATCGTCGTTTCCCCGAGGGTGTCGTCGTGAATCCCGGAAGCGTCGGACAACCGCGCGACGACGACCCGCGCGCGGCGTACGCGATTCTCGACCTCGACGACCTGTCGGTTGAGGAGCACCGCGTCGCGTACGACGTGAATCGGGTCGTCACGGCCGTCGAGAAGGCTGGACTCCCCGAGGGGACGGGGAATCGACTCCGTGACGGACGATAGCGGCAGAACGGTGCAGATCCAAGCAGAGGTCGAACCGGTATGAGCGGACCGCACGCGTACATTCGACGGTGCCCTCATCGCGTCGCGGGCGCGACACTCGGCTTTGTCCTCCTCGAACCGATCGGCGCGGTGTTGTTCAGTATCGAGAGCCTCGTCATCCGGATCGTCACGTACAGAGCTGTCGTGATGTACGGAGTCGACGCCGGAGACGCGACCGGCGGAGAGAGAAGGGGAGCTAGCAGACGGGTTTCGGGTTGACACCCATCGACTCCAGCTGTTCGGTGTACTCTTCGTAGGCGGCCTGGATCGCACCGTCGGCCGCGTCCTTCGCGGCGTCCCAGTCGGCATCGTCCTCGCAAACCTCGGCGAGAAGGTCGCGCGCAGCATCGAGTTGTCCGTCGAGGTCGTCCTTGAGGCCGCGGAAGGTGTTCGCGGTCATCGGGTCCGCCTGCCCGGTGAAGAAGCCCGTGTACTGTTCCTTCGACTTCTCGGTCGCGAGGATGCGTCCGATCATCCCGCCGACACGTCCGGCGGTGATGTCGAGATCGCGGAGGTACGCCTGCATCGCGGAGACGTCGTCACTCGGCTCGAACTCGTCGAGTTCGTTGAGAACGGTCTCGTAATGTTCGCGCTCTTGGTCCGCGGCGTCGGCGAACGTTTCGCCGGCGGGAGTATCGTGGCCCTCGTCGGCCGCCCACGCGGCGAACGTCTCCGCGGCGGCGTGCTCGGCATTCGCGGCGGCGTGAAGCACTTCGTCGGGTTCGAGGTCGCCGCCGGTCGCGGCGTAGAGGGATTTCGAGGAGCCGAGACGGCTGAGAGCGGTGTCGTTGTCGTCGCGAACGGACTCGACGAACTCGTCGGGGGTCATGGATGGGGATTGGACGCCGGGCGGCTAATAACCTCCGTCACGCGGGCACGAATTCGGGTACGACATGGGAGACGGGGCCGTGACTACGCAGCGTGAAAGAAGGGGAGAAGTCGTGATCCGCGGACGCATCAAGCGCGGTTACGTGCCCCGCGCTCCGCCCGGCGTTCGGTTCTCGGGAGACCGAAGGGCGCTCTACTCGCCGCTACCGGTTTCGATGGGGGCGTCGACGAGGTTCCCCCACTCGGTCCACGAGCCGTCGTAGTTGGTGACATCGTCGTAGCCGAGGAGTTCAGAGAGCGCGAACCACGCGATGGAGGAGCGCTCGCCGATTCGGCAGTAGGCGACGACCTCCTGGTCGTTCGTGACGCCCTCGTCCTCGTAGAGCTCCGCGAGCTCCTCCTCAGACTTGAAGCGGCCGTCCTCCTGGACCGTCGCGGCCCACGAGACGTTCTTCGCGCCGGGGACGTGGCCGCCGCGCTGGGCGGTCTCGTTGAGTCCCGGCGGCGCGAGGACCTCACCGCTGTACTCCTCTGGCGAGCGGACGTCGACGAGCGGAATGCCGCGGTCGATCGCGTTCTCGACGTCGTCGCGGTAGGCGCGGATGGACTCGAAGGGACCGCGCGGGGTGTAGTTCACGGAGTCGAACTCGGGGACGACGTCCGTGGTCTCGTAGCCCTCTTCGAGCCAGTAGTCGCGGCCACCGTCGAGGAGGTAGACCTCCTCGTGGCCGAAGTACTTGAACTGCCAGTAGGTGTAGGCGGCGAACCAATTGGAGTTGTCACCGTAGAGGACGACCGTGGAGTCGTCACTGATACCGTGTTCGCCGAGCAGCGTCGCGAAGTCCTCCTTGGAGAGGATGTCGCGCTGCGTCTGGTCCTGAAGCTGCGTCTCCCAGTTGAAGCCGATCGCGCCGGGCGCGTGCTCGTCTTCGTACGCTTCGGTGTCGACGTCGACCTCGACGAGTCGATAGTCGGGGTCGTCGCTCTGGAAGTCGTCGAGGTGGTCCTCGACCCATCCAGCGCTGACGAGAACGTCGTTGGCGTAGTCGTCGTCTACCATACGCGTACACTTTCACCCCAACCATATGATTCTTCTCCAGTTCGCAGGTTCCCCCGCACCTTCCATCTTCCGGCGTGTACTGCCCCTATTTGGAGTGGTAAGGCGACGACGGTGTTGGGTATGTCGATGGTAGCAGATTCTTTTGCCCCTTTCTGTGATGGCACATATATATCGTATTGCATACGGCGCACTGACGCGACCCGAAGCGGTATCCACCCGGACGGTGTAAGCCGACGCGATGGACGAGGACGTCATCGTCTCCGCGGAATGGCTCGAAACGCATCACGCCGATCCGGACGTCGTCGTCGTCGACGTCCGCGATGCGTGGGAGTACGACGGCATCGGGCACGTACCAGGTGCGGTCAACGTCCCCTTCGACAGCTTCCGCGGCGGCGGCGAGGAGGGAATGCTCCCACCGAAGGACGAGTGGGCGGCGTTGCTCGGCGAACACGGGATCGACGAGGGTACCACGGTCGTCGCGTACGACGACACGCACGGCGTCTTCGCGGCGCGCTTCCTCGTCACCGCGCTCCTCTACGGACACGACGACCTCCACCTGCTCGACGGCGACTACTCGGCGTGGATGCAGGGCCACGAAACGAGCAGCGACGCGCCCGACGTCGAGGCAACGACGTACACGGTGACACGCCCCGCCGACTCGCCGCTCGTCACGATCGACGAGGTGGCGGCGGCGACCGACGAGGAGAACGCAGTCGTCGTCGACACGCGCGAGCCTGCGGAGTACGCTGAGGGGCACATCCCGGGCGCGGTGAACCTCGACTGGAAGGAGGTCGTCGACGAGGAGACCCGCGGGCTGAAAGAGCGTGCGACCGTCAAGTCGATCTTTGCCGGGAAGGGTGTCACGCCCGAGAAGCACGTCGTGCTCTACTGCAACACGGCGCGTCGGATCAGCCACACTTTCGTCGTTCTCCAGTGGCTCGGCTACGACGACGTCTCGTTCTACGAGGGGAGTCTCACGGAGTGGAAGGACGCCGATCGGCCCCTCGAAACCGGGAGCGCGGATTAGCTGAAAGAGAGGGCGCTAATCCCCGCCCTCAAGGAAGCGACGCCAGTCACTGAGTAGAACGGGGTAGTTCACGTCCGATACTTCCCCTCTTCGTCGGCGAGCAACGAGACGGTCTCAACGAGTAACGCGACGACGAGCGGCCCGACGATGATCCCGAGCGCGCCGACGGTGAGAAGCCCGCCGGTGAACCCGACGAAGTAGAGGCTCCCGGGGATCCGTGCGGTGTGTCTGGAGAGGCGCGGGCGGACGAGCGGGTCGGGGAGCCACGCGACGAGCACGCCGGCGACGGCGAGAACGGTGATTGCACCCGTCGCGTCGCCGATACTTAGCCGGTAGAGCGCGAGGCCGAGGACGACGAAACTCGGCCCGACGACCGGAAGGAACTGGAGGACGCCGCAGACGAGCGCGAGCGTCACGGGGTAGGTGAACCCGAGCAGCCAGAACACGGGAACGGCGATCGCGGCCGTGACGACGGCCGTGGCGGCCTGGAGGACGTAGATGGCGTAGAGCGTTTCGCGCGCACGCCCGGAGAGTGCCGCGACGATGTCGTGATACCGGAGTGGGACGGCGGCGAGCACGGCCGACTCGGCGTTCTCGTGGGCGACGAGCAGCCCGAAGACGAGGACGCCGAAGAGGGTGAACTTGATCCCGAGGACGGGGAGCGCGCCGACCACGGAGAGGGCGATGTCGCGGAGGATGGCCTCGGCCGCGACCGTCAGGGAGGAGACGTCGATCACGTACGACACGCCGATGACCGACACGTCGAACGAGGCCGGGAGCGCACGTACGAACGCCACCACGCCGCTGGAGCGGACGTAGAGGAGATACGCGAACGCCCCCGCGGGCACGAGCGAGACGACGGCGGCACCGACGGCGGTCACGGCGGCCGCCCACCACGGGTCGAGGCCGTAGTCCTCGACGCGGTAGTAGAGCGGGACGAGAAGGTAGGCGACGGTCGTCGCGAAGACGACAGTCCCGAGGACGCCAGCGAGGACGATGACGGCGAGCGTGGCGACGAGCACGAGGAAGACGGTGAGAACGGTCCGACGAGCGTACGGCACATGCGGTGGTTCGACGGACGGGGGCAAAAACGCACCGCGGGGACGGACACCGAGCATGGACTAGTACGACGAGCGACGGGTGAATGGCGCGGCGTCCCGGTTCGAACGGGCGATACGGCACGGACGCGATGGAGACGGGCGATACGGCACGGACGCGATGGAGGGACGGCAGAACACAGAGCGGATGCTCAGGGGGGTATCGCGGGGGCGCGGAGCGGACACGGTGCAGTCGGACCGATAGCTACGAGTACCACCGGGTGAAACCACGTCGTAGTGAAGCGACGCCATTACCTGCGGGCTGCCGGGGCGACGGGGGCGTTCGCCCTCGCGGGGTGTACGGGCGACGGGGGATCCGAAAACGGCGGGACGAACGCAACGACCGGAACGGCATCC
Organism: Halarchaeum salinum; assembly: GCF_039520965.1. Taxonomy (NCBI): domain Archaea; kingdom Methanobacteriati; phylum Methanobacteriota; class Halobacteria; order Halobacteriales; family Halobacteriaceae; genus Halarchaeum; species Halarchaeum salinum. Next base: position 26,288 of record NZ_BAAABL010000029.1, on the reverse strand, counting down.
GGGACGCGGACGCTCACCATCGCGACGTACCCCACATATGTCGACGGCAAGAGCTCGCCCGGCGCGTGGCTCAAGCGGAAGTTCGAGGCCACACACGACGGCGTCACCGTCGAGTGGACGACGCCCACCTCGGGGTCGTCGAACGTGGCCGAGTACGTCCGACGCGAGCAGCGGGGCGCGGCCATCGACGCGGACGTCTACGCCGGCTTGAACACGGACGAGTTGGTCCAGATCGACCGCGAACTCGACGCGCCGCTGTTCGCGACGGTCAGGGACGACCTCTCACACGCGGGCGACGTGAAGGAGGGGTTGACGGTCGACCCGAAGGGCCGGGCGGTCCCCTACGACACGGGCTACATCACGCCGGTCGTCGACGCGACGACGCTCGACACCGTCCCCGAGACGTTCGACGACCTGCTCGCCGCGCGCTATCGGGGCGACCTCCTGATGGAGAACGCGCAGGGTTCCGACACGGGGAAGGCCTTCCTACTCCACACGATCCACGAGAAGGGGGCCGACGGCTATCTCGACTACTGGCGCGGTCTCCTGGACAACGACGTTCGCGTCCTCGACACATGGCAGGCGGCATACAACGCGTACACGGCGGGCGAGGCCCCGATGGTCGTCTCCTACTCGAACGATCAGGTGTACGCGGCGAACCAGGGGAAGAACCTCGACGCGTACGAGATCGTCTTCCTGAACGGCGAGGGGTACGCGAACCCCGAGAGCATGGCCGTCTTCGCCGACAGCGATGTCCCGGACCTCGCGCGAGCGTTCGTCGACTTCGTGCTCTCGCCGAAGGCACAGGACGTCGTCCCGCAGCGAAACTACCAGTTCCCCGCGACCACGACCGGGTCGCTCTCCGGCACCTACGCGGAGTACGCGCAGACGCCGCCGTCCCCGGTCACGCTCACGTACGACGACCTCGTGGGGAACGTCTCCGAATGGGTCGAACAGTGGTCCCGACTAGTCGCACGAAACTGAGCCGCGGCCTCGTTCGGCTCCGGGCACGCGCGGGCGGCGTCGCGGACGCAATCGGCGCGCGCGGCGCGTTCCTCGTCACATGCTGCGTCCTCCTCGTCGTCTTCTACTATCCCGTTGGCACCGTGCTCGTGACGGCGTTCACCCACGGAGGCCGCCCCTCGCTCGCGCCGCTGTGGGCGACGCTCACCGACCCGTTCTACTTCGGCGCGCTCGCGGGCGCGCTCACCGATCCCGCGAGCGTTCCCGGCACGCTCGTCGAGTGGGTCGAAGCCGGGTTCCCCGCCGTCCGGACCGGGCTCTTCGGGTTCACCGCGTATCTCGCGCTCCTCGGGACCGCCGGGGCCGTCGTCGTCGGACTCCCCGGGGCGTACGTCCTCGCGCGCTACGAGTTCCGCGGCCGCGAGACGATCCGATCGCTCACCGTCGTCCCGTTCGTCCTCCCCGCGATCATGGTGGCCGTCGGGTTCACGACGATGTTCGGAACAAACGGTGTGGTCAACGACCTCCTCGGTCTCGTCGGCCTCAGTGTCGACGTCGCCTTCGGGCTGCCGATCGTCGTCGCCGCGCTCACCTTCTATAACGCGCCGCTCGTCACGCGTTTCGTCGTGGCCGCCGTCGAAACCGTCGACGTCCGCACCGTCGAGACCGCACGGACCCTCGGCGCGCCGCGCTGGCGCGCGGTCGTCGACGTCGTCCTCCCGCAGGTGTTCCCCTCCTTCCTCGCGAGCGTCCTTCTCGTCTTCATCTTCGACTTCATGGCGTTCCCGATCGTCCTCGCGCTCGGGGGCCTCCAATACGCCACCGTCGAGGTGTGGATCTACTCGCTCGCGTCCGACTTCGAGCTCGCCGAGGCGGCGTCGCTCGCCGTCCTCGAGGCGGCGGTGACGCTCGGGCTCACTTACGTTTATCTGCGCGCCGAGCACCCCGGCGGGAGCGACACCACGGCCGCGTCCGTCCCGCGCGTCCCGCTGATCGGCCCCCCGAGCGCCGGCCGCTTCCTCGCGTGCGCGTACGCGAGTGTTGCGCTCGTCCTCTACGTCGGCCCGCTCACCAGCATGGTCGCGGAGAGCCTCACGCGCGCGGGGTCCGTCTCGACGGCGAACTACGCCTTCCTCCTCGCCCAACAGTTGGGTTCGGGTGGAGCGCGTCCGACTGTCGCCGTCTCGAACAGCCTGCTGTTCGCCGTCGGTGCGGTCGCACTCGCCGTCCCAATGGGCGTCAGCATCGCCGTTGTCACCGGTAGCGGTGGGCGCGTCCGCCGACTCGCCGGCGCGCTCCTGATGGCACCGCTTGCCGTCAGCGGCGTCGTTACGGGGATCGGGCTCCTCCAGGGGCTCGTCTTCGGTATCGACCTGTTCGGATACCACCTCGCGATCACGGGCCCCGTCGCCATCGTCGCCGCGCACGCCGTCGGCGGCTACCCCTTCGTCGTGCGGAACGTCGCACCGCTACTCGCGCGCGTCGAGGACGACCTCGTCGCCGCCGCGCGAACCCTCGGGGCCGGTCCGACGCGAGCCTTCCGCGACGTCACCCTCCCGCTCGTCGCACCGGGCGTCGTCGCCGGCGCGGCGTTCGCGTTCGCCATCAGCATCGGCGAGTTCAACGCGACTATCGTCCTCGCGCGCGACGGGGCGTCGTACACGATGCCGATCGCCCTCGAACGCTACCTCTCGAACCCCTCGGTCGGGCCGTACCTCGGCCCCGCGGCCGCGATGGGGACCGTCCTCCTCGTCGTCACCGCGGCGAGCTTCGTCGTCGTCGAACGCCTCGGCGGGCGGTGGGACCGGTGAGCCTCGAACTCGACGGCGTCGAGCGAGCGTACGGCGACGCGACGGCGCTCCGCGGGATCGACCTCACCGTTCGAGACGGGGAGTTCTTCACCCTCGTCGGCCCCTCGGGGTGTGGGAAGACCACGACGCTGCGCTGTATCGCGGGCCTCGAAGCACCGGACGCCGGCGCGGTCCGTTTCGACGGAACAGATGTCTCCGGCGTCCCGCCCGAAAAGCGCAACGTCGGTGTCGTCTTTCAGGAGTACGCCCTCTTTCCGACGATGACGGTGCGCGAGAACGTCGCCTACGGGTTACAGTTCGACCCGCCCGAGGGCGGGTCAGTCGATACCCGCGTCGACGAGATGCTCGCACTCGTCGACCTCGGCGAGATGGGCGAGCGCAACCCCGACGCGCTCTCGGGCGGCCAGCGTCAGCGCGTCGCGCTCGCCCGCGCGCTCGCCCCCGCCCCCGACGTCCTCCTCCTCGACGAACCCCTCTCCGCGCTCGACGCGCGGCTCCGCGACGAGTTACGTCTCGAACTCAAGCGCGTGCAGCGCGAACTCGGCGTGACGACGGTCTACGTGACGCACGATCAGGCGGAGGCGCTCGCGGTGAGCGACCGACTCGCGGTGCTCCACGACGGGCGAGTCGAACAGGACGGCGAGCCCGAATCGGTGTACGAGAGTCCGGAAACACGCTTCGTCGCGGAGTTCCTCGGCGAGAACAACTGTCTCGACGGCCGGGCGGTTGGAGGGGAAACGGGGGGGTCGACAGTCCACGTCGGGAGCGAGGCGTTCGACGTACACGGGGACTACCGCGGTCCGGTGACGTGCTGTGTTCGGCCCGAATCGCTGGACGTGAACGCGACACACAATCGCTTCGAGGCGCGCGTCACCGACGCCGAGTTCCTCGGCGACGCGTACAGGGTCCACTTCGACTGGAACGGCCGGCCGCTCGTCGCGCGACTCAACGACGCGCCGACAGGGCGCGTGACGCTCGGGTTCGATCCTGTGGACGCGGTCGTGCTGGAGCGCCGCGGCTCCGATTCAGGTCGCGACGCCGACAGTGAGTAGCGTCCCGAGGGTGCGATAGCGTTCGACCATGTCGGCACGGGTGTCGAACCCCTCGTAGGGGAACACGTCGGCATCGGGGATCACGACCTCGCGGTCGGGGATCGTGTCCTGCTCGGCGACGTGAAGGCCGGCGTCGCGGAACGCCGCGCGATACTCCTCTTTATCCCAGCGCGTCATCTCCACGCTGATCCCCGCCTGCCAACCGTGCGAGTGGACGTTCTCCTCGTAGTAGTTCACCGCGCAGTAGAACGTCCCACCGGGACGGAGGACGCGGCGAACCTCCTCGAGGGTGTGTCCGGGATCGGGCGCGTAGTAGAACGCCTCCATCGAGAAGACGTGATCGACGCTGTTGGTGGCGAACGGCAGGTCATCGAAGTCGCCGACGACGTAGCCGATGTCGGGATCGTCGGTGTACGAGCGCGCGTTGCGCGCCATCTCCGGGGAGCCATCGAGTCCGTACGCCCGAGCGATCCCGCGTTCACGGAGCGCCCGAAGGGCGTATCCTGAGCCCGTGCCAAGGTCGAGAACCGTGTCGCCGTCCTCGACCGGCATCCGGGCGAGCGCGTGTTTCGCGGTGTGCCAGTGTCGGTCTTCCATCCCCTTATCGCGGCCCGAAGCCGCCCACTCGTCGAACTCCGCGCGGACGCTCATACGGGACGTGACGGTGATAGGCGGGTAAAACGGTTCGGTACCGCGGGCGCGTCGCCATGGGTGGGCGTCACTCGTGCGTGTACGTCGCGTCGGCGGCGACGACGTGCGTCGTTGCAATCCCGGATCGTTCGAGCACGTAGTAGCCGAGCAGGTGGGCGACGATGGCGACGAGGATCCCGTTCAACGTCGGGATACCGGGGAAGACCGTCGGGGCGGTGACACCGGGGATCACCGAGCCAGCGGTGAGGATCGCACCGAGACAGCCCAGGACGTACGCAGCGACCGGGACGGGACGAAGGACGGCGAAGGTGACGTCGTCCATCCGCGGGACGCGGAGCCGCCACCGGACGAGGAAGTCCGCGATGACGACGCCGCCAAGTGGCGGGACGTAGGTGCCGAGGACGTTCAACCACGGGATGAGGAGGCCCGAGGCACCGAGAAGCGCGAGGACGATGCCGACGACGCCACCGGCGAGGACGAACGGGCGCTTGCGCTCGTAGCCGAACGCCTCGCTCCCAGCGACCCCAAAGGCGTAGGCGGAGTTGTCGTTCGTCGTCCAAATGTTGAGGATCAGGGCGATGAGGCCGACGGTAGCGAGCCCCTGCGCGGCGAGCACGGCGTAAAGGTCGCCGGCCGGCGTCACGTCGTAGACGGCACCGCCGACCGCCCCACTGACGAAGAGGAACCCGTTTCCGAGGAGGAACGCGACGAGGCCCGCCCAGAATGCCACGCGCGAGTTCTCGGCGAACCGCGCCCAGTTGGGAGCCTGCGTGCCACCGCTAACGAACGTCCCGACGACGACGGTGACGGCCGCGCCGAAGGACATCGTCGTCCCGGGTTCGCCGGCGACATTCGAGAGCGCGTCGAAACCACCGACGTCGCCGGCGGCGAGCCAGATAGAAACGACGCCGACGACGAAGAGGACGGGAACGGCGACGAACGAGAGTTTCTCCATCCCCTCGTAGCCGATATACGCGCTGGAGAGGTGGAGAACACCCCAGAGGGCCGTGATCGCGGCGATCAGCGTCGGGTCGGTGACGCCGAGGTACGCGGCGGTCGGACCGGCGACCATCGGGATCGTGACGCCAAACCAGCCAACCTGCGTGCCACCGAGGAGGAGGTCCGCCCACTTCGCGCCCGCGCTTCCGAACGTGTAGCGGGCGAGGAGGACGGTCGTGAGGCCGGCGCGGGCCGCGATGAGGCAGAGCATTGCGACGTAGACGCCGAGGATGGCGTAGCCGACCGCCATCACCGTGAACGTCCGCCTCATCCCGAGCGCCGCGCCGACCTCCGCGCCCGACCACATCGTCCCCGCGAAGAAGACGAATCCGAGGAGGACCGCGGAGATACTGAGGAGATCGCGGCGTTCACTCCGCGGGACGTGGTCGACCGGCCAGTCCGGGTCGGCCAACCCCTCCTTCCCGAGCACCGCGCGCCTGAGTAACCGCCGCCAGTTCGTATCGGCCATAGTCGTGCTACGCGTACAGCACGACTGAACGGGGTAAACAGTATCGATTCACAATACTAACCCGACATCTCCGGTCGAACGATATGCTTTTCCCCAATAGGACTGACCGTTCGGGCATGAGCGATGACTACCTTGTGACGGACGCGACGACGCTCGACGGCCGACGCGTCGACGTCACGGTCCTCAACGGGACGATCGACGCGGTGCGTGAAGCCGGGACCGCCGACGCGGGGGCGTTCGACGACGCGGACGCGTTCGACGCCGACGGCCGCCTCGTCACGCCGCCGCTGATCGAACCGCACATCCACCTCGACGCGACGCTGACCGCGGGCGAGCCGACGTGGAACGAGTCAGGGACGCTCGCAGAGGGGATCGACGTCTGGGCAGAGCGCAAACGCGACCTCACGAAGGCGGACGTGAAGGCACGCGCCCGAAAGACGATCGACTGGCTCGTCAGTCACGGGATTACTCGCGTCCGCACGCACGCGGACACGACAGAGGCGACGCTGACCAGCGTAGAGGCGCTCTGCGAGCTCCGGGGAGAACTCGACACGGTCGACCTCCAAGTCGTCGCGTTCCCACAGGACGGCGTGTTCACCACCCCCAAGCACGAGGATCTGCTCTGCGAGGCGATCGACCTCGGCGTCGACGTGATCGGCGGGATCCCGCACAACGAGCACACACGCGAGGACGGCGTGAAAGACGTACAGATCGCGGCTGACCTCGCCGAGCGACACGGCCTGCCGCTCGACCTCCACATCGACGAGACGGACGACCCGGGATCGCGATTCACCGAGGTGTTAGCGAGCGAAGCACTCAAGCGCGGGATCGGCGAGCGGACGACCGCGAGTCACGCGACCGCGATGCATTCGTATCCGAACGCCCACGCGGACAAAGTGATCTCGCTCCTCGCGAAGAGCGGCGTGAACGTCGTCACGAACCCGCCAGATAACTCGGTGCTCCAGGGGAGCTACGACGACTACCCACGGCGGCGGGGTCATACCCGGATCGACCAGCTACGCGAGGCGGGCGTGACGGTGGGGATCGGCCACGACTCGGTCGTCGATCCGTGGTATCATTACGGCGTCGGCGATCAACTCGACGCCGCGTTCATCCTCCTCCATTACGCGCACATGGCGGGCCACGACGACGTCGGCGCGCTCTGGGAGATGCTCACGACGGCGAACGCCGAGGTGTTTGGCGTCACAGGATCGTACGGGCTGGAGCCGGGGAACGACGGGTCGCTCGTCGTCTACGACGCGCGCTCGCCGTTCGACGCGCTCCGAAAGCGTGCGGCGCGCCTACGCGTCGTGGCGGGCGGCCTGGAGATCGCGCGGACCGACCCGGCGACGCACACCGTCTCTCGCGGCGAGACGACTCGGGATGTGACGTACGACCGGCCATAGTTCCGCGGAGCTCTAAATTTCGCGCGCGCGAGACTGAATTTACCGGATAGCGCCGGGGGGCGAGGTACCGTGGATCGTCCCCGCGACGAACGCCGTCCCGCGCGGCGAGACGACGCCGTGGGGGTTTATTCGCGGCGGCGTGGTCACGCGATGTATGGTCGGACGAAGCAAACGTTTCGCGCTCGCGGACACCGCCCAGCAGGTCGTCGGCGGGTTCCTCCTCGCGGGCCCGTTCGTCGTCACCGAAGAGGTGTGGGTGCTCGCGAGCCGCATGGGCTGGTACCACGTCGCACTCACGCTCGCGCTCGTCGCCGCGATCGGCTACGGCGCGCTCTACCAGGCGGACGACGACCGCGACCCGGATCGAGAGGCCGAAATCGCCGGCATCCCCGTTCGTTTCGTCTCGCTGATGGGCGTCTCCTTCGGCGCGGTGCTCATCCTCGCGGTGGCGTTTCGCGCCCCGCGGACGTTCGCGACGAACCTTGACCTCGGCGTCGATACGCTCGGGCTCATCCTCTTCACCCTGAAGGCGACGAGCGTCGGTACGGTGTTCAGCGTCGTCGGTGCCGCGACCGCCGACAGCGTCTTTTGAGACGCGCGGCACCGACGTCGTCGATGTGTATCGAGAATCGTCGTTCTCGGACGCCAGTCAGAACAGTGGTCGGTCCAACGCTGTCGCGCCCGCCGATAGTGTCTTCTTAGCTGGATATAGGCGCTAAGCCCCCACCCTCAACGGAGCGACCGAAGGGAGCGGAGTAGGGTGGGGATACAGCGCCGTCATCATCTGTTCATACAGCGATACGGTTACAGGCCCACAGGCCCACGTAGTCACAACGTTTTTGCATTGGGGTACCGTACAACAGTCGAACCCAATGGAATACGACCTCGATTCGGGAGCGCATTCGACGTACTCCCTGCACTACCACCTGATACTCACCACGAAGTATCGGCGTGGAGTGCTAACCGAGGATCGAACCCAATTCCTTCGCGGAGTCATCAGCGGGTTCACGGACAACTACGGTGTCGAACTGACGAACCTCGACGGCGAGGACGACCACGTACACATCCTGTTCCGAGCGAAACCGACCACCGACCTCGTGAAGTTCATCAACACGGTCAAGGGCGCGACCGCCCGCCGTATCCGCAACGAGTACGCGGACGAACTGAAAACCGAACTGTGGGGAGACTCGTTCTGGAACGACTCGTACTGCCTCATCTCGACGGGGCAGGTGTCGCTGGATGTGCTGAAACAGTACGTCGAGGACCAACGCGGGTAGAATGTACTACGCCTACAAGTACCGTCTCAAGCCGTCCGACGCCCACCGCGAGGAGTTGGACCGCCACCGAGACATTTGTAGGCAACTGTACAACCACACACTCTACCGCCTTAACGAGTACCAAGACGAACACGGAGAACTGCCGTCCATGACCGCCCTACGGTCGGAACTGCCCGACCTCAAGAAGTGGTGGGACGGCCTCTCCGACGTGTACTCGAAGGTTCTCCAAACCGTCGTGGAACGCCTGTTCGACAACCTCAAAGGACTCTCCGCGCTCAAGAAGAACGGCTACGGCGTCGGCCAACTCAAGTGGAAGCCGCCACGGGAGTTCCGCAGTTTCACGTACAGTCAGTCTGGCTTCAAGCTCGACAAGAAGGGCGGTCAGACTGTGCTGTCACTCTCGAAACTCGCGGACATCCCGATTCGCCTTCACCGAGCCATCCCCGATGACGCGAAGCTCAAGCAAGTCACGGTCAAGAAGGAACCGACGGGCGAGTGGTTCGCCACGTTCGGCGTCGAAATGGACCGTGAGCCGCCCGAACCGCCTGAGAATCCCGAGAAGTGCGTCGGCATCGACGTGGGGATTCTTAAGTACGCCCACGACACGGATGGTACGGCGGTTGGGTCGCTCGACCTCTCTGCCGAGCGCGAACGCGTGGAGCGCGAGCAACGGAAGCTCTCGCGGAAGGAACACGGGTCGAACAACTACGAGAAGCAACGGCGTCGAGTCGCGGAGTGTCACGCCGACCTCCGTCGGAAGCGCGGTGACTTCTTGCACAAACTCTCAGCGTACTACGCTCGGGAGTACGACCTCGTGGCAGTCGAAGACCTGAACGTGAAGGGGATGATGGAATCACCGTCGAACAGCCGCAACACGGCGTCTGCCGCGTGGCGGACGTTCCTCTCGTTGCTCGAATGCAAGTGCGAACGGGAGGGGACGCACTTCGTCGCGGTCAACCCGAGAGGGACGACGAAAGAGTGCGCGGCGTGCGGCGTCTCGACGGAGAAGCCGTTGTGGGTCCGTGAACACTCCTGTCCCGCCTGCGGGTTTGAGGCGGACAGGGACGCGAACGCGGCGTGGAATATTCTTTCTCGCGGCCTCGAAGATGTAGGAGTGGGATACTCCGAATCAACGTCCTCAGAATCGCCGTGCGATTCTGATGTGCGAACGAGAGCTTCGCTCTCGTTAACGCCTGTGGAGACTGCGCTCCCTACGGACACCTCGGTGTCTGCAAAGCGCGTCGTGGAAGCAGGAAGCCCTACCCTCAAGGAGCGAACGGCGTCAGCCGTGAGCGAGTAGGGTAGGGTAGTTCACGGGTACGCCGTCACGGACGGCGCGTCAGCGGTAGCTGACGTGAGAACACCCACCACTAAGTCGGTGCCAGACACGTACGGGATATGGACTACCGGCTGGCGATCGACGGGGCCCCGGAGACGATCCCGGGCGGCACCGCCGTTCTCCTCCTTCATCCGAGTACGGGGGAGACGGACCGCACCGATACGAATTTCCTCAAAACCGACACCGACAGCTTCCTCGTCATCTCCACGCGAACGACCGCCCGGGAGGTCATGCAGAAACTCGACCACTACGACGTGGACGAGACGCGCGCGCAGATCCTCGATACGCTCTCCGTCGATCGGGGCTACTCGCGGCGCAGCGCCGAGCACATCCGCTACGTCTCCTCGCCGGACGACGTCGACGGGATCATCACCGTCACCGAGGAGTTCCTCGCCGACACGGAGGGCAAACGCCGGGTCAGTTTCGACTCGATCACAGAGCTCGCGTACTACGCGGACGACGAACGAGCGATCGACGCCCTCGAACGACTTACGCGCCTGCTGGAGGCATACGACGCCGTCGGGCTCTTCCACGTCTCGACGGAGGTCCACGACGTTGAGACGATCGAGCGCTTCCGCGATCTCTGCGACGGCGTCCTCGATCTCCACGAGGGCGGCAGCCTCGACGCCGAGTTTTAAATCCCCGCCGCTTCCGAGGTCAAGAGAAGACGCGTTCCGCCCACGCAACCGCATAGCGCGCGCCGTGTTCGCGGTAGGCCGGATCGTCGAGCGCGTCGAAGGGCGCGGGCAGATCGAGGTCGTGCTTCACGCCCGCGGCGGCAAGTTCGGCCGCGTCGGTGAACGACGTCTCGCCGCTCGCGACGGCGCGCCCAAGGCCGCTGAGGCGGGGTTGAATGCGCTCGCCGGCATCGACCCACGCGGCGTGGAGCGACGCGCGATCGTCCGTCTCGGCCCACCCGGCGAAGACGTCGCGGGTGTGGAGACCGATGTAGGCGTCGGTGGCAGCGAGCGCGAGCTGGTAGGTCGTCGTCGGATCGGTCGGCGTCGCGGCCGCGAAGTCGGCATACACGTCGCGAAAGAATCCGAGGAAATGCTCGGGGAGATCGAGGCCGACCTGGACGAGCGCCTCAGCGACGAGGAAGGCGACGAAATCGTCGGGCGATCCCTCGATACGCGGTTTGACGAGGACGATCGGCGGGTCGGTCTGGATCGTCCACGCAATACTGCCATCGCCGGGCGCGCCGACGATGACGTCGTCGCCGACGAGCTGATCCAGGATTTCGGGGTGGTCGGCGGGGAGCCACGCCGGATCGTAGCCGCGCGGCTCGACGTCGTCGACGACCATCGTCAGGTCGGTGAGCGCCGACGTCGGGAGCACCTCGAAATCGCGCTCGGTGTCGTAGACGAGCGCGTCGGGCGCGTGGGTGTCACGGACCGCAGCCACGTCGGCGCGAAGCGGACGCTCGTCGAACACGCGTTAGACCATCGCGTTCGCGATGAGGGCGATCGAGGCGATAGCCGACAGGCCGACGACGGTGAGGACGATCTTGGTGGCCGTACTCATACTGGATCGTCCGCCCCGGATATACTTAAAAGCGGGCAGTTCGTCGCGGAGCTAGTCGGCGCTCTCGGGCGGGGCGTGCTCGCCGCCGGCCGGGTCACCCCGCGAGGAGAAGTAGGAGGCGAGTGCGGGACCGGTGACGTTGTGCCAGACGCTGAAGAGCGCGGGCGCGAGCGCGACGAGACCGCCGCCGAAGTGGGCGGTGGCGAGCGCGACGGCGAGCCCCGAGTTCTGCAATCCGACCTCGAAGGTCGTGGCGCGCACGCGGTCCTCGCTCATCCCGGTGGCGCGGCCGACGAGGTTCCCGGCGGTGAGGCCGATTGCGTTGTGGAGGACGACGGCGGCGATCGCTGCCGCGGCCGCACCGAGAATGACGCCCTTACTCCCGGCGAGGACGGGTATGAAGACGATCTGTACGATGCTGGAGAACAGCGACGCGAAGGTGACGTCGATCGACTCGCCGGCGAGCGCGAGCACCCACGCGGGCTTGACCTCCTCCCGCACCTGAAGACGCGGGTATGCGCTCGCACTATGTATCAGACAGACGGACGAAGAGAGAACGGGGGGATTTACTCGTCGCGGGACGTCGAGCCGGCGAACGTCTCCGGGACCTCGATGACGTAGCGGCCGTTCTCCTGGAGGGCGATGATGTACTCCTCGCGGTCGTAGAGTTCCATGAGATTGAGTTCGTACTGACCCGGTGCGAGCACCTTGATCGACTCGAACTGCTCGTTGAGTTCCTCGCGGAGTGCCGCCATATCGGGCTCGTCGGCGTCCGCATCCGGCTCTTTGACGACGCGGCCCTCGCTCGGCGGCTCCGTCGGGAGGTCGTCCGCGGTGACCATCTCGCTCCGCGCGGACGCCTGCGCGGCGTCCTCGGCTTCGTTCTCACCGGGCACGGCGTCTTCGGGTCCGGTATCGTCGGCGGTATCGTCGGTAGAATCGTCGGCAGTGTCGTCGGTAGAATCGTCGGCAGTGTCGTCAGTAGAATCGTCGGCGCTCACGAAGTCCCGGACCGTTGCCGCGGCCTTCCCAACCGCAGAAGAGACACCGGTGCCGGGTCGGTCGGGCGGCGTCGCGTCCTCATCACCGCCGACATCCGCATCAGCGGGGATCTCGCCGGGATGGAACTGGAACTTGTTCCCGCCGCACTCCGGACAGCCGGAGAGCATCTCCTTCGACCCGTCGGCGAACGTATGCCCGCAGTTCGTACACTGGTGGGGCATCCTACTTCCTCTTGAGGAGCGCGCTGATCAGCGTCTCGTCCTTGTGGAGGGACTGGATCTGGTTCGCCGGCCCGATGACCGTGAGCTTCGCGGGGTCCTCCTCTTTCCCCATGAGTCGACCCAGAAAGCCCGACTCCTTCGTCTCGCTGCGCGGGAAGGACTCGATTTCGATTCCGGTGAATCCGTCGGGGTTGATCTCGGTCATCGTCACCTCGATGAGCCTCGACTCCTCGTCGGGCGTCAATCCCTGTTCGAGGACGACGATGTCACCGTCGTGAACGGAGTCGAGAATCAATCGGATCTTCTCCATGGAGGTTTTGCCCTCCATGCGCTCGGCGCTGATGAGATCGAGTTGGACGCCGTCGTCCGTCTCCGGTTCGCGTTCAGCCATCCGGGATCACCCGAATTTCTCCGCGATCCGGTCGTAGACCTCGTCCATGTTGTCCCCTTCGAGCGCCGACAGCTCGATCGTCTCGTGTTGGGGGAAGGCGTTGCGGATGCGCTGGACGTTCGATCCCTCGAGGTCCGTCTTGTTAGCGAGGATGAGCACCGGGAGGTCGCGGCTCTCGATAATCCCGATGAGCATCGTGTTCACCTGCGTGAATGGGTCCGTTGTCGAGTCGAGGACGTAGATGACGCCGTCGACGTCCTCGCGGAGCCAGTGCATCGCCTCCGCGACGCCCTCGGTGGCCTCCCGGGATCGCCGAACGGCCTCGTCTTTCTCCATGTCGTGATCGAGGAACTCCTCGTAGTCGACCTTCGTCGTCACACCGGGTGTGTCGACGATATCGATGGAGACCGTGTGGCCGTCACGTTCGATCTCGACGTTCTCCTTGCGTCGCGCGCGTCGTGTCTCGTGGGGAATATGGCTCTCGGGCCCGACGGCGTCGCCGGTCCAGTCGCGGGCGATGCGGTTGGCGAGCGTGGTCTTCCCAGCGTTCGGCGGGCCGTAGATGCCGATCCGCTTCGGGTCCTCGCTCTCGCCGGCGAACAGCTTCGCCGTGACCGCCGAGACGCTGTCCCTGAGGTCTGCGAACAGTCCCATCCTCTTTGTCTGATTATGGTACGAGCGCCCAGACGGGAATAGTTGACGCAGCGCCGTCCCGTACGCGCTCGTGATACCTGTACCCACCCATCGATATAACTTAAACCTACGTCAGACAAGAGTGGGGGCCACGTCTCGAGAGACGATCCAGCAATCGTCGGTGGTTGACCGCCCCCCACCCCTTCATTTCGAGTGGAACGAGGAAATGGAGGAGGGAGGGGGAGGGGGGAGGTAGTGGTTTCAAAGGAGGATATTGTTAGTATAACCACTGTCATACACAAAATATACTCTCCGCCTTGGAGTACGGGTTTGGTTCTTACGCTTATCACTTATAGATTTCGCCTTCTAGAAACGCCTTCTCTACTACCCACCCCTCCCTACTTGTTCTCGCTGCACTCGAAACGAAGGGGTGGGGGGTTTCTCTTGTATTGCCAATCACCCCCTCTGTTTCGGGTGGAACCCTTCCCACAGCGTCAGTACATAATTCGTCCCTAAACGGATGGATAGGACGGCCTACCCAGTGTCTTCACTATCGGACCTCCTATTCCCTCATATCTTTCGCTAGATTCTATCCTTCATTTCGTATGGAATATCTGTCTCCTTCTGGTCGGCGGTTTGGTACGCACTCCGGGGTCCCGATCGAGTCTCGATCGAGTCGACTGTCGCGTCCGGCTGATTGTGTGTACTTCACATACCCCCTCAGACGCGGCTCCGGAGACCAGTCCGAGGGCCGTCATCTCACCCCCCTTATCGAAATGCTTTTGTCCGGGCGGCTTCGTTTGTTTCATCTGCATCAACTGGACGGACCGGTCTCGCACGTGAGGCGGCAACGTCGGTGATCGGGGCATTACAGACGCCGTGTCCGTCGGTTTCCACCCGAAACAAAGGGGTGTACGTGATAGGATGACGGACGATGAACCGGACGAACGGCGGACGGCGAACAGGGACTTCAACGTCGAACTCGACGACGTGCTCGAGGACGAGGACGATGGTGACGGGCTCTTCGACGATCTCCTCAGCGGTGAGCCTATCTTCGAGAACAAGGAGGTACTTCGGCCGTCGTACACGCCGCACGAGCTCCCGCACCGCAACGAACAGATCAACAACATGGCGACGATCCTCGTCGCCGCGCTCCGCGGTGAGACACCGTCGAACATCCTCATCTACGGGAAGACGGGTACCGGTAAGACCGCCTCCGCGAAGTACGTCAGCCAGGAACTGGAGACCACCTCCCGGAAGTACGACGTTCCGTGTGAGGTCGAGTACATCAACTGCGAGGTGACCGACACCCAGTATCGCGTCCTCGCCCAGCTCGCGAACACCTTTATCGAGCAGAACCGTGAGTACGCTCACGGGCGCGTCCGCGAACTCGAAGGCCTCCTCTCCGACGCCGAGGACGACGCGAGCGCGCTTGGCGGCACCGAGTTCGACGATGTCAGTGCTGTCGAGCGTCGCATTGACGACCTCGAACGCGATCTCGAGGACATGGAGGAAGTCCCGATGACCGGGTGGCCCACCGATCGCGTCTACTCCGTCTTCTTCGAGGCCGTCGACTACGTCGAGCGTGTCGCCGTCATCATGCTCGACGAGATCGACAAGCTCGTCGAGAAGTCCGGCGACGACACCCTCTACAACCTCTCCCGGATGAACTCCGAGCTCGACAACTCCCGCGTGTCGATCATCGGCATCTCGAACGACCTGAAGTTCACCGACTTCCTCGACCCGCGCGTGAAGTCGAGCCTCGGCGAGGAGGAGATCGTCTTCCCACCGTACGACGCGAACCAACTGCGCGACATCCTCCAGCACCGCTCGACGGACGCATTCAAAGCCGACGCCCTCTCTGAAGACGTCATTCCGCTCTGTGCGGCGTTCGCCGCCCAGGAACACGGCGACGCTCGCCGCGCGCTCGACCTCCTCCGGACTGCGGGCGAACTCGCCGAGCGTGATCAGGCCGACGTCGTCACCGAGGAGCACGTCCGGCGCGCACAGGACAAGATTGAACTCGACCGCGTCGTCGAAGTCGTGAGAACGCTTCCGACGCAGTCGAAACTCGTCCTTTTCGCGATCATGATGCTCGAAAAGCACGGCGTCCACAACATCAACACGGGCGAGGTCTACAACATCTACAAGACGCTCTGCGACGAGATCGACGCCGACGTCCTCACGCAGCGCCGCGTCACCGACCTCATCAGCGAACTCGATATGCTCGGGATCGTGAACGCCGTCGTCGTCTCGAAGGGTCGCTACGGACGGACGAAGGAGATCAACCTCTCTGTCCCCATCGACGAGACTGAAGCCGTCCTCCAGGCGGACTCCCGACTCGGCGATATCGAGAACGTCACGCCGTTCGTGCAGGCGCGCTTCGACAACTGATCGGTCACCGCCCTCACGACCCCTGCCCGCGGTTCGCCGGTGCGTTGCACCGGAAACGAGGGGGTTCGCCGTCGCCGTACCGTGCGGGCCTTACACCGACGCGGTCGGCGTCGGACCGGTCACGGTCGCGTCCGTGACGAGCGGCGTGGTGACGGTCGCATCGCCCGTGACGATCAGCCGCACCCAGCCGAGCCACGGGATGTGGAACTCCGCCGTCCCTCGGACCCAGTCGGGTCGGACGGGTGTCGAGAAACCGACGACCTGATCGTACGCGGGGTTCGAGTCACCCTTCGTGATGAACCCCGCGTGTGGCGCGGGGCAGTTCTTCAGTTGCTCGCAGCTCTTCGCACCCAGGAGGTACTCCTGATTTGCCTCGTCGTACCAGTTCTCCCCGTCGGCCACCCAGAACCGTGCCCGATGGATGATCGGCGTCTCACGGGTGTTCCCGTCCGGTGCGTAGACGATGACGTCGCCCGGCTCGCTGAATTTCGTGTAGCCCGTTCGCTGCCCGATCTGGTAGGTGACGACCCCGGTCTCCGCGTAACCCGATTCGGCCGCGAAGCGGTGCTCTTCCATGACGAAGACGAGGTCGCCCTTCTGGAGGTGCGGCGTCATGCTGCCGGATTCGACGGCCACTAGCGGCGGCCAGAGGCCACTGATCGCGAAGAGGAGGCCGCCGATCGCGGCGACGACGAGCGCGCTGCTCACGAGCTCGCGCACGAAGAGGACGGCTTCGTTGTCGGTTCTGCGGAACCACCGGAGCGCCGCCAACAGGCCGTCGCGTGGGTCGGGGACGTCGTCCGCCATTGCCCGACGGTACGTCCGAACCGCGTTTCAAGCTTCCCACTCACTGGTGGCTTCCGCAGTCCTTTTGCTCGCGGATGGCGTGTTGGTCGTATCGTGCCCGACTCGACGCCAGTCCGGGTGGTCCGCGAACTCGCGAGCCGCGGCTACAACGCCGAACGCGATGCCGTGACGCTCATCGCCGACGAACCAGATCCGGACGCGGCCGTCGAGCGCGTCGCCGAGGCCGCCGGCGACGACGCACTCACCCTCACCGCGGCGGCCGTCCGCGAGATCTTCGATACCGACGGCTCCCGAACGACACGGCGCGACGCACCTAACCCTGATGCCGCCAGCACCGACGGCGGTGCCACCGCGCACGCATCCGAAACCGGGAGCGGGACGAGTGACGCCGCCCTATCGACCGGACCGAGCGCATCCGAACCGACCAACGCGACGACTGCCGACCGCAACGCGACGACTGCCGACCGCAACGCCACAACCGACGCAACGACCGCCGATCGCAACGCAACGACTGCCGACACGCCCGTACCGACCGGCACGACGGCGTCCGACTCCCGCAACGATCGCTCCCCGACGCCGCCCGAGGTCGCCGGCGACGTGACCGGCCACTCCACCGGCGCGGGCGAGTATGGCGACTTCGTGAGCGTCTTCCGCGATCGCTACGAACGCCTCTCGAAGAAGCTCCGCGGGCGCGTCAACCACCGGCCGACGGACGCGCTCGACGCGATGCCGGGTGGAAGCGACGCCGCGATCGTCGGGATGGTCAACGACATCCGCTCGACTGCGAGCGGTCACTGGCTCGTCGAGCTCGAAGACACGAACGGAACGTTCCCCGCGCTCATCATGAAGGACCGCGACTGGGCGGACGTCGTCGACGAACTCCTCCTGGACGAGGTGATCGCCATCGAGGGGACGCTCGCCGACGACGGCGGTATCCTCTTCGCCGACAGCGTCCACTTCCCGGACGTCCCGCGCACCTATCGGCCAAGCACCGCCGACCGACACGTCCAGGCCGCGCTCGTCTCCGACGTCCACGTCGGGAGCCAAGAGTTCGCCGGCGATCGTTGGGATGCCTTCGCCGACTGGCTCCACACGAAGCAGGCCGAGCCGGTCGAATATCTCCTCGTCTGTGGCGACATGGTTGAGGGCGTCGGCGTCTATCCCGATCAGGACGAGGAACTCGACATCGTCGACGTCTACGATCAGTACCGCGCCTTCGCGGAACGCCTGAAGGACGTTCCCGGCGACATGGAGATCGTCATGATCCCCGGCAACCACGACGCCGTCCGGCTCGCCGAACCCCAACCCGGCTTCGACGAGACCCTCCGCGACATCATGTCCGCTCACGACGCGCGTATCGTCGGCAACCCCGCGACCGTCACGGTCGAGGGCGTCGACGTCCTCATGTACCACGGCGTCAGCCTCGACGAGGTGATCGCCGAACACGGCGACGAGGCGGTCTCCTACGACGCCCCGCACAACGCGATGGCCCAACTCCTCAAGAAGCGCCACGTCGCCCCGCAGTACGGCGGCCGGATGCGCGTCGCCCCCGAGGAGCAGGACTACCTCGTCATCGACGACGTCCCGGACGTCTTCCACACCGGTCACGTCCACAAGCTCGGCGTCGGCGAGTATCACAACGTCAAACTGATCAATTCGGGGAGCTGGCAGGAGCAGACCGCCTTCCAGAAATCCGTCAACATCGACCCCGACGTCGGCACCGCACCGATCCTTGACCTCGACACCCTCGACATCACCGTCCGGAAGTTCTAGAGCCCTCGCCGCTTCGTCTCGACGCACTTCCCGATTCAGTCACCCGTTCTCCACCCGAAACAGTGGGGGTTGCTAGGCGTTCTCGTCCACCGTGAGACGATAGCGTGTCGTCCGCTCGCCGGCAAAGTGTGGCCCCTCACCGGCTACCTCGAAGCCTGCCGCCGTCACCGCGTCGAGAGCGCCGTCGGCCGAGTCAGGGACGAGCGCTTCCACTACCATGTTCTCCGCGCGTGCGAAGGCGATCGGCTCGTCGAGGAGCGATGCGATCGCCGCCGTATCGCCTGCGAGTCGCGTGACGTGGAGTACGCCGTCGGCGACCTCGTACGCGACGACGCCGACGATCTCGGGTTCGTCCGCACCGTCGCCCGTCCGTTCAGCGACGGCGACCCGTCGGTCGCGAACGAGCCGTTCCGCCATGCCGGCTTCGACGTTCGCGAGGGCGGCGATCGCGTCGACGTCCCCGTCGTGGGCGTCCCGGACGCTGCGTTGGTTCACGTCTGCTGTTTGCACGCGCACACTAAAAATCGCTACACGGGGATCCGTCTCCCGGATAGACAGCGTTATCCCCCCGCCGTTGCTACGCGTGTCCATGATTGGGTGTGACACGACCGACGTCGGGGGATCCCGATGCGCGTAGTCGCGAAGTTCGGCGGCACCAGCCTCGGCTCCGGTGATCGCATCGACCGTGCTGCGGACTCGATCGCCAGCGCTGTTCGCGAGGGCCATCAGATCGCCGTCGTCGCCTCCGCGATGGGCTCGACGACTGACGACCTTCTCGACGACATCACGTTCGACGCTGAGGAGGACGACCGTGCCGAGATCGTCTCGATGGGCGAGCGCACGTCCGTCCGGATGCTGAAGGCCGCGCTCTCCGCCCGCGACATCGACGCGGTCTTCCTCGAACCCGGCCACCCCGACTGGCCGGTTATCACGAACGAGCGCGGCGAGGTCGACGTCGAGGAGACCCGCGAGCGCGCGCAGAAACTCGCCGCGCGGATGGACGGCGTCGTCCCCGTTGTCACCGGCTTCCTCGCCCAAGACCACGACGGAAACGTCACGACGCTCGGGCGCGGCGGCAGCGACACCTCTGCCGTGATGCTCGGGCACTACATGGACGCCGACGAGGTCGTCATCGTTACCGACGTCGAGGGAATCATGACCGGCGACCCACACGTCGTTGAGGGCGCACGGAACGTCGGCGAGATCACCGTCGATGAACTCCGCAACCTCTCCTTCCGCGGTGCCGAGGTCGTCGCTCCCTCCGCGCTCACGTACAAGGACGCCGACCTCGACGTTCGAGTCATCCACTACCAGCACTCGGACCTCCTCACCGGCGGTACCTCGATCGAGGGCGAGTTCGAGAACATCATCGACATGCGCGACGAACCGCTCGCCTGCATCACGGTCGCCGGGCGCGCCATCCGGAACAGCACCGGAATCCTCGCGCGACTCTCCAACGCGCTCTCCGAGGCGGGCATCAACGTCGACGGCGTCGCCTCCGGCATGGACTCCATCACGTTCTACGTCGATGCCGACGTCGACGAACGCGCCGAGACCATCCTCCACCGTGAAGTCGTCGCCGAGGACACCCTCTCCAGCGTCACCGTCACCGACGATGTCGCCGGGATCCGGATCCTCGGGGGCGACCTCCCCTCGCGGCCCGGCGTCATCCAGGACATCGTCAACCCGATCGCGGACGCCGGCATCTCGCTCCACGACGTCATCACGTCCGCCACCAGCGTCGCGGTCTTCGTCGGCTGGGACGACCGCGAACGCGCACTCGAGGCCGTTCAGGAACACTTCGAGGGCTGAACGGTCGTCCGACGCCCGCACTCGTTTCTTCCGCCGTCGTTTCACCGTCGCTCTGCCGCGGTCGGTCGCGACGACGCCCGACGCGTCGCTTCGCAATAGCTATCCGGCTACCGGACGCCACACGAACCAATGGAACTCCCGCAACGCGAGCTCGCGGTTCTCGAAGCCGCGAGCGCAGACGAACCGACCCCCATCGCGGAGCTCGCGTCCGCGACCGGCCAGAAACCGGAGACGGTCACGGGAGCCGCTTTCGATCTCGAAGAGCGCGGCCTCGTCTCCGTCACGGAGGATACCGTCGCCGACGTCGAACTCACCGAGGAGGGCAAGCGCTATCGTGAGGTCGGGCTCCCTGAGGTCCGCCTCTACGCGGCCGCCCTTGACGCCGGCGCGGACGAGGACCCCGTGAGTATGGGTTCGGTGCTCGGCGACGCGGACCTCGACGGTCCCGAAGTCGATATCGCCCTCTCGAACTACGCCCGGAAGGGGTACGGCGAGATCGAACACGGTGACCTCTCAGCGGATCCCGACGCCGATCCCGACGTCGACGACGAGGCCGCGGCACTCGACGCGATCGCCGCCGACGACCCGATCGACGACGAGGTCCGCGAGACGCTCGAACGCCGCGACCTCGTCGTCGTCCACGAGCGTACCGTTCGCTCTGTCACGCTCACCGACGACGGCGTCGATGCGTTGATCGCCGGCGTGTCCGCCACTGAGGCCGTCGGCCAACTCACCCCCGAAATGCTCGCCAGCGGCGAGTGGGCGGACGTCGAGTTCGCCGACTACAACGTCGAGGCTGACGCCGAAACACCGTCCAGCGGGAAGACCCACGTCCTGCGCGCGACCGCCGAACGCGTGAAGGACGTCCTCGTAGGGATGGGTTTCGAGGAGATGGAGGGCCCGCATGCTGACTCCGAATTCTGGATCAACGACGCGCTCTTCATGCCCCAAGATCACCCGGCGCGCACCCACTGGGACCAGTTCGCCCTCTCCGAGCCGAGCGAGGTTGATGATCTCCCTGACGATCTCCTGGAACGCGTCGAGGACGCCCACCGTGAGGGCGTCGGTCAGGACGGCGATGGCTATCACTCGCCGTGGACCGAGGAGATGGCGCGCGGCGTCGACCTCCGCGGGCACACGACGTCGCTCTCGATGCGCTATCTCTCCGGGGAGGCCGTCGGCGACCTCGAACCGCCACAGCGCTACTTCAGCGTCGAGAAAGTGTATCGGAACGACACGCTCGACGCTACGCACCTCCTCGAGTTCTTCCAGATCGAGGGGTGGGTGATGGCCGAGAACCTCTCCGTTCGGGATCTCATGGGGACGTTCACCGAGTTTTACAGCCAGTTCGGCATCGAGGACGTCCGCTTCAAACCCCACTACAACCCCTACACCGAACCGAGCTTCGAGCTGTTCGGGACGCACCCGCGCACGGGCGAAGTCATCGAGATCGGGAACTCCGGGCTCTTCCGGCCCGAGGTGCTCGAACCGCTCGGCGTTGAGTGCGACGTGATGGCGTGGGGGCTCGCCCTCGAACGACTCCTCATGCTCACCCACGGATTTGAGGACATCCGCGACGTCCACGGGACGCTCGCCGACATCGACTTCCTGCGAAACACGGAGGTGGTCTACTAATGCCCGTCGTCGACGTCGATCCCGACGAACTCCGCCGGCTCACCGGCCACGAGGAGAAGAGCGACGACGAACTCAAAGACGACCTCTTCGGCCTCGGCCTCGAATTCGAGGGCGAAACCGAGGACGGCGAGTTCCAACTGGAATTCGCCCCCGACCGCCTCGATCGGCTGAGCGTCGAGGGCGTCGCGCGCTCGCTGCGCTATCAGTACGGCGACGCCTCGGGTGTGTACGTCCCCGACACGAACGACGCCGAATGGACGATCGAGGTCGAGGAGAGCGTCCCCGACGAACGGCCGTGCGTCACGGGTGCGATCGTCCGCGGCGTCGATCTCTCCGGCGGCGCGCTGGAGTCGCTCATCCAGCTTCAGGAGAAACTCCACGCGACGATGGGGCGCAAGCGCGCGAAGGGGGCGATCGGCATCCACGACCTCACGATGATAAAAGGAGGCTCACTGGACCCCGACACGACCGACGCCGACGCGTCGAACTCGATCACGTACCGAGGCCTCTCTCCCGACGCCGACACGTTCGTTCCGCTGGACTCGGACGCCGAACTCACGCCCGCCGAGGTGCTCACCGAGCACCCCACGGGCGAGCAGTACGCCGACCTCCTCGACGATTATGAGCGCTACCCCGCGATTTACGACGACCTCGGGTTGTTCAGCTTCCCACCCGTGATCAACGGTCGGCGCACGGAGGTCACGGAGAACTCGCGGAACCTCCTCGTCGAGCTGACGGGAACCGATCAGTGGACGATCGACCGGATGTGTAACATCATCTGCTACGCGCTCGACGCGCGCGGCGGAACCATCGAGGACGTCACCGTCGCCTACCCCGACGCCGACGTCGACAAACCCGACTTCGACACGGACGAGAAGGTCGTCACCCACGAGCGCATCGAGTCCACGCTCGGGGTCAACCTCGATGAGGAGGACGTGCTCGATCTCCTCGGGCGCGCCGGCCTCGATGCCGAGAGCGACGACTGGGGCGAACAGGGAGTCGACTACGTCGTCGAGATCCCGCCCTACCGGACGGACGTGCTCCACCCCGTCGATATCGTCGACGACGTCGGGCGCGCGTACGGGTTCAATGACCTCGTGCCGCGCTACCCCGACGTCTCTACCGTCGGCGGCCGGACCGACCGCTCCCGGCTGGAGCGCGCCGTCCGCGGGACGCTCGTCGGTCTCGGCCACCAGGACCTCCTCAACTTCCACCTCACCAACGAGCGTGGGAACTACGACCGGATGCGCCTCAATATCGGTTCGGACGTCCTCGGCGGCGGCGACCCCGCGATGATCGCCGAACCGTACAGCGAGGACTACACGATCGTCCGGACGTGGGCGCTCCCCTCGCTCATGGCGCTTCTCGAGAACAACACCCATCGCGCGTACCCGCAGGACGTCGCCGAAGTCGGCTTCGCCGCCGAGCGTGACGACAGCAACACCGGTGTCGCTGAACGTCGGACCGTCGCGGGCGCAGTCGTCCGACATGACGCCTCCTACGAGGACGCGAAAGCTCGACTCCAGGTGCTCGCACGCGACTTCGACGTCGACCTCGAAACGCCCGCCACCACGCACCCGTCCTTCATCGACGGGCGTACCGCCAGCGTCGTCATCGACGGCGACTCCGTGGGCGTTGTCGGCGAACTCCACCCCGAAGTGCTCGTCGAGCACGACCTCGAAGTGCCGGTGGCGGCGTTCGAGTTCCGACTCGACGCGCTTGCCGAATAGCGCGCTTTTCCGTCCGCGAGCGCCATACGCTCACGGAGTAGGTGGCTTTGAGGCCCGCCAGTTCTGGTCCGGCTCCGTGGTGTCGTCGTGGTACCGTCACTGACCGCGAGCGCCGTGCGCTCGCGGGGGTTTCTCAGCCTCGCGGGACTACGCCCCGATAGTCCCGCACTCGCTCCGCTCGCGCGGACCGTGTTTTTGCTCGGAGTGGTCCGCGAAGCGGACCCGACGAGGAAAATGATGGAGTTATAGATCCGCGCCGACCGCGTCCTCGACCGTGTCGAAACCGTCGCGCTCCAGCAGGTCGAGGAGCCCACGGTTGATGTCGGTCGCGATGGCGGGGCCACGATACACCATCCCGGTGTAGAGTTGGACGACGCTCGCGCCCGCGCGGATCTTCTCGTAGGCGTCCGCCGCGTCGAAGACGCCGCCAACACCGACGACCGGGAGGTCGGTGCGTTCCGCGACGAAGCGGACCGTGTCGGTCGCACGTTTGCGCAGCGGCGCGCCCGAGAGCCCGCCGTCCTCCACCCGGTTCGGGTGGGTCACCCCTTCTCGTTCCGTCGTCGTGTTGACGGCGATGATCCCGTCGAGGCCGAGTTCTTCGGCGAGGTCGACGCCGGCGGCGATCCCGTCACGCGAGAGGTCCGGGGAGAACTTCACGAGGAGTGGGCTTGCGCCCGCCTCCCGAAGTGTGGTGAGAATTTCGCGGAGCGCGTCGCTGTGCTGGAGGTCGCGGAGGCCCGGTGTGTTCGGACTGGAGACGTTCACGACGAAGTAGTCGCCGGCATCCGCGACGCGCTCATACGTGTATCGGTAGTCGTCGGCGGCGTCGTCTAGCTGGGTCGACTTCGACTTCCCGATGTTGACGCCGACGGGAACGTCCGGAAGCGGGTTCGCGTCAAGGCGCGCCCCGATCGCGTCCGCCCCGTCGTTGTTGAAGCCCATCCGGTTGATGATGGCCTCGTCCGCCGGGAGGCGAAACATCCGCGGCTTGGGGTTGCCGGGCTGTCGCTCGGCTGTGACGCCGCCGACTTCGAGGTGCCCGAACCCAAGTGACGCGAGGCTCTGGGGGACGTGCGCGTTCTTATCGAACCCCGCGGCGACGCCGACCGGGTTCGGAAACTGATTGTCGAACGCGCGCACGCGAAGGCGCTCGTCGTCGACGCCGTACCAGTGATTGAGTGCCGAGCGGGCCGGTGGAGCCGACTCGACGCCACGGAGGACGCTGTGGATCATGCCGTGGGCCGTCTCCGCGGGTAGCTGGAAGAGTAGCGGCTTGAGGGCTCGGTACATGCCGTCTCCTCAGAAGTCGTGCTCGACCTCGTCGGGGTCGGCCTTCTGGATGATGATCTTGTCCTCGCGGACACGGACGAACACCTCGTCACCGATGTCGAGCCCGGCGACGGCGAGTTCGTCCTCGTGGAGATTGACGTGGGCGTTGTGGTACTCCCCGTCCTCGCCTTTCGCGCCACTCGGACTGAGCTTCTTCTTACGGACCATCGATTAACCTACGTCTACCTTCGACGTAGCTGTTACTTAAGCCCTTTCGAGTCGCGAGGCCGGCGTTCTCGATACGGTATCCGTCCCGTCGGTCGATCCCGGCGGTACGTTTATCATTGAGACTGTGTATTATTGGCATGGTTGGAAGGACATGGTACGCGAGGACGGGAAGCGGAACTTCGCACTCCGCGATACGGACGGTACAGAGGATAGCGTGTTTAGCGGCAGCACACCCAGACAAGCCGCGCTCAAGGCTGCACGGCGGCTCGAATCAGTTGGGGAGAGCGAGGACGCCGCGCCGCGCTCCGAGATACGGCTCCGCGAGAAAGGGACTGACAAGGTCCACGTCTACGAAGCGTGGGCGTGGGCGTCGACCTCCCCGGACGACAAGCCCGAGTGGATGCCTACCGAGATCACCCAGGCGAACGTCGCCAAACAGGGGATCGAACACCTCGAGACGCGATAGGAACCGAGTCGATACCCTCGGTGTTCATTTTGCTCCGTCGCGTAGCGTGGCGTGCACGGGTACCACCCGATCAGACCGCACGCACGTCCGCGTGGGATGACCGGTCGGCCTCCGCCCGTGTTGCAGCCGTTTTTCGTTCCGCTGTACCGTGATTCGAAGTACCGCGGAGGGGGTCGGTTCGACGGGCTTATACGTCACCCGGCGTTCTGAATGAATGCGAACGACGTGACGTGGCCCGGTGCACCCGGAGCCACCGACGAACGCCCGCCGGTCGTCGAGGACGACCCCTCACCCTGCTCGAAGCGAGTGGGGTTCGAGGGGGTTAAGTGTCCCCGGTGATTTGGAGGGAATACGAACGTCGTCCCGGGCCGAATCGGGCTTCGGAGGGTTGAAGTACCCCAAAGAAGTACGATGTGGTCCGAAGGAATGAGGA
>NZ_BAAABL010000028.1:0-3534 GCF_039520965.1 Halarchaeum salinum | reverse complement strand
TTTAAGGAAGTATCCTGAGAAGGCGGATCTGATCGAGGATCGATACACGAAGAAGGACACCGCGAAGGAACCGTCTGAGGCAGCGGCGCGTGCGCTGGTGGAGAACCAGACGTCGGCGGCTGAGAAGGACGAGGATATCTTCTCGACGCGTGCCGCGGCTCAAGAAGCTGCTAATGACGCCGAGCAAAGCAACAACCCGCCAGCACAACGGTCGGCGTCTGAGCAGGTGCAGGCGTGGGCGGAGGGGCAGGGGATTGATGAGTTTTCCGCGACGCGCGAGATGGAGGGCGGATTCCGCGTCACCTACCAGAAGGAAGGCGAGCAGCAGACGACGAACCTTGCACTAACTGAGGAGGCCGAGCAGCAGTTTGAGGACCGACAGCGCCAGCAGCAGGAGCAGCGTGATGCGCTTCTTGACGCCGCTGGCAAGCAGCTTGATGCTGCACTTGGCGCAGCTGACGCCCCGATCACGCAGAGCGCGCCGGGAATCGAGATCTCGCGGACTGAGACGCGGACGCGTCAGGATGGTCCGGAGCAGACTAGTTCAGCTGCAGAGCAGGCAGTTAACGATGCTGGATCAGCTCTCCAAAACACGTTGTCGGACGCGGTCTCGGCGGTGGATGAGTCGACGACGTTGGACGAGAAGGCCTCGGCTGCCGTGAACGCTGTCAATAGCGGCGTGGATCAGGTGTCGGACACCGCCTCTGACGTCGTCGACACGGTTGATGATTCGACGACGATCGACGAGCAGGTCACCGCTGCCGTGAACAATCCGGTTGCTACGGCTACTGATGCGGCGTCGGATGTTGGGAACGTTGTTAATAGCGGCGTGGATCAGGTGTCGGACACCGCCTCCGACGTTGTCGACACGGTTGATGATTCGACAACGATTGACGAGCAGGCCGCAAACGCTGTGAACGGTCCGTTCAACACAGCTACTGATGCGGCGTCGGATGTCGACAATGCGGTCGATGCATGGCGTCGCGGGGATCTCTCTACTACAGGAGTCTTAGATGCCATAGACAACCCGGTTGACACAGCCTCGGATGCGGCGTCAGATGCGGTCTCGGCAGTCGACTCGTCGACGACGATCGACGAGCAGGCGTCAAGCGCAGTCAACGATGGCCTCGGTGCAGTGAGTGACACGGCCTCAGACGTCGGGAATGCCGTCAATAGCGGCGTCGCCGCCGTGGCGGACACCAGTGTGGCCGACGTCGCCCAAGGAGTTTCGGATGCTGGGCGGTCGCGTGTCGAGAGCGTTGAAGGACGACAGCAAGCGAACGAGGCTGCTGCTGATCAAGTCGACAGCTACGTCAACGATCTCGCAGATAGCTCTACGGAACAATCTGTGTCATCAAGCTTGAGCAATCAAGAGAGGTTCGGAAATATTGATTGGTCGATGGGATTCGGTGGTCCGGGCGACGAAGTAGAGCAAACAGTTGACAGCACGGCACAGTCAACGCGGATGAAGCTGAACGGAGCAGTAGGTGATCTCTCTGGGACACCGATGCTCCCAACCACGGCCGCAACCCAGGCGCTCGTAACTGGTGATCCGGGGAAGGTGACTACTGGGTCGAAGGTACAACAAGGCGCTCTGGACACGACGGCCGGCGCGATAAACGTCCCGGCATATCTATCCACCGGGATGGAGACCGCAGAACTTGGGAAATTCCTCGGTGCACCGGCGGTTAACACTGTGGCGAACACAGCCGTAGGCGATGAACAGGAAGCATCTGAGGCGGCAGACACGACCGGGAGGCGAGCCGGAGCGACTGCGGCAACGGGTGCAGCGCTCGCAGTGTCCAGCACGGAGTGGGCGATAAATCATCCCCAGCGGGCACTCGGTTCGGGGATCGCCACGGGAGGATTAGCAGGGCTCGGTTACGGAGTTAGCTCATACGCTGGTCTCGGGCGATACACACCGGTCCGTGTCGAGAGAGCGAGCCTTCCAGACGGCGATGGGACGACAACGTGGCGTGGGATAACAACGAACCTTCCCGGTCGAAATCCGAAGCCGAAGGCTGGTTTCACAGACTATCGTCCTACACTCGGAACCCCCGACGTCGATCTTCGTGGCCCAGAGAAAGCGCCTAACACAAGGGGTATCGCCCCCGAATCCGGAATAGAGACCTCAATTTGGGACGCGAATCTACGCGATCAACTCGATGGCCAGAACCTGAAGAGGTACGAGGCTGGTCGAGAACTGGCTGATCGCCTCGGTGAGCGCGGCATTTCTGACACGGCGAAAGACCGGTTCACGGGTGCGACGGACGCCAACGCAGAGGAAGGTATTCGGCAGGCAAATCAGATTCCTGACGAAGCGGCCTCGGAGGTCGCCGACTGGATCAAGCAAGACGATTCGATACTCGGTGGAAGTGTTTCACAACTTCTCCACACCGGGAAGGCCCGGACGCCGGACGACATCGACATCTATACCAGCAACCCGAACAACGCACAGAAGGAACTCTACGACATCCTCGATAAACATGAGGACCGTCCGGTGCGGCGTGATGACCGCGGCACCGGTATTGAAGTCTATACCGAAGACGATGGTTGGGACCATATGGTAGACATCAATAAGCGCTCGCGGGCGTCCGGTCAGAAGGACTGGGCGGGCGATCTCCACTCGCCGACAATGGCCGCGGATGGCGTGAAGATACAGCCCATCGAGAGTCAGATAAACTCAAAGCTCGAAGGTGCGATGCGCCTATACGGCGACGACACTATCGCACCGGTCACATGGCGTTCGAAGGACGCCTACGACGTCGGCACCATTGCCGACCGACTCGCCGATCAGCAAAGTCAGTCGTGGAACCCACTTACCCGACTTCGAGCGAGAGGGACGCGCGACGCGGCGGACGCGTGGCGTGACACGTTCGGCGACCTTTCGCTTCCCGGTGAGGAGTACGGCTCATGGGCTGGTCTCGAAGACGAGTTCGACTCAACCACACTCGGTCATAGTCCGGAAGGCACGGGAGCCGGGGAGACCACGCTTGGGCCACGGCCCCCTGTTACGTCGTCGATAGCTGAAGCGGCGGAAAATACAGTCAACCGGATCATCGACGTGAACTCCCACAACCAGCTTGGCGAAGCAGGAGATGGGATCGATACGGGGACAGCGAGGAGTACGCTTGACTCGGGTGACGGTGGGCTCAATTCAGACGTCGAATCCAGCCTCTACCCTGACTCTGATGGGGATCAAACGCCCCAATACGCGTCCGAAAACGATGCAAACTATTTGTCAGGTATTGCGGACGACTACCCTGAAGCCGGTCCTCTTGGTGACTCCAACGGCGGGTACGGATCGGCCTATACACAGACTGGGGACGATGGTGGCTACGCACCGCTGTACACACCACCTGGTGACGACGGTGGAGGGGGCACGTACGAGCCGCCCTACACACCACCTGGTGACGACGGTAGAGGGGGCACGTACGAGCCACCCTACACGCCACCTGGTGACGACGGTGGAGGGAGCACGTACGAGCCACCCTACACGCCACCTGGTGACGACGGTGGAGGGAGCACGTACGA
>NZ_BAAABL010000027.1:0-2742 GCF_039520965.1 Halarchaeum salinum | reverse complement strand
CGTAGCTATAGGTGGAAAGTTGAGTATCACAATTCCAATACCGACGCTGTCTTGCATTCAACGCTGCAATTGAGTTCGATCTTGGTCGGCAGGTGTGACTTGATTAAGCGTGATGTTCGCATCGTATTCCTTCTGAATTTCTTCTATCCGCCGACCGAGAGCGGAACGGTCCATCTGCACTAAGAGCGGCCAAACCTCCCGGCCTTCTTCCATCTGTGACGGCCCGTCGAGTACGAACCCCCGAGAGAAGAACGCCGGACCGATGCCCTCAGTGAACTCGTATTCAATGAAGACGTCCTGTGAGAACATTCCGATAGCTGACTCAGGCGCAATGCTTTCCGTTGGTGTAGACTGTACCTCCTGAACACAACTGATTCGAGTTGAGTCCTTCGCGGTCTGGACGGCTTCCCTCACATGATCCGACGAATCCCCGTAGATCGTACATCGTTCGAAAGCCTGCCGCCCGTCCATAACGCTACCATGCCCGAGAACGCCGGCACCCGTCTCCTCCATGACTTCGACAGTCCAGCAGTCGGGATGCCACAGTTCCAATTTCACGCTAAGAAGTTCACTTCTCGGGAGTGCCATCGTGTTAACATTCTCCGGGTTGGTCAAAAAACATCGCCCCAAACCCGACTATGATAGGCAAGAATTCAATTCAATTCAGTTTAGGTACGGTTTCCGCTTGTAGTATGAGCACTGAAAACTCACAAACTGGGCTCGAACGAGCATTCACCCAACTGGGCGACCATGACCAATACGATTGGGTTCCGCTTCCAGAAGAACACTTCGAGGGCGTGTACAACAAGGTACTCTACTTCAACCGAGTTACTGGCGAGGTTTTCGAGCTGGTAAAAATCGAGGGCTCTGTAGTTTCGCTAGACGTAACGGCTACGACTGCGTTATTGCCGTAGAAAGCGAAGAGACAGATTGGTTTGACATCCGAGATCCGTCTCTTCACTCGTGTTACGGTCGCTAAGGCTAAATCAGTTGTCGCTAATCCTGACGAACCCGCCGACCCCGAAGGGGGTGGCGGGTTCGCCGAGTGGGCGATGCTTACGCTACACGCGCTTCGCATCGAACTGGGCAAATCCTACCGCGTTGCGGTGGATTTGCTCAGCGAGATGCCCGGCGTCCTCGACGAAATCGGCCTCACGCGACTTCCGCACTATACCGTCCTCCGCACGTGGTTTGCGCGGATTCCGACGCAGACGTGGCGTGCGTTTCTCGGCGCGTCAACCGAGAAACGCACTGGCCACGCTGCCATCGATTCAACCGGTATTTGACCGCGATCAGCCCAGCCGTCACTACGCCAACCGCACTAACTACCGCGTTCGAGCGCTGAAAGTCACCGCACTCGTGGATGTCGAAACGCTGTACATCACCGACATCCACTCCACAACAAGCAAGAAACACGATGCGAAGATCGGCCCGCAGGTCGCCCGGCGTAACGCCGGCGACCTGCGGAGCCTCGCCGCCGATCGAGGCTACGATTCGAAAGCCTTCCGTGACGAACTCCGCGAAAACGGCGTCCGACCGCTGATCAAACACCGTATCATGAACCCGCTCGATCACGCCCACAACACCCGCATGGACGGTGATCGGTACCACCAGCGCTCCATGTCAGAAACCGTCTTCTCCTCGATCAAGCGCACGCTCGGCGCAGCCGTGCGTGCGCGAAGCTGGTGGTTAGAGTTCCATGAAATGCTGCTCAAAGCTACCGTCTACAACCTCCGCCGGAGCGTGAGATATCCGTGAAATCAACCGCTGTGTACCGAAACTACAGAGCCAAAAATAGCAAAATATTTATATTTGGATGGAGCGAATGGCCAGTATGGCAAGCATCCTGAATACCAGCAAGGTCTCCCTGTTACTGAAAATCGGAGCGCTAGCCCTTGTCATCCAATTGATAGTCTTTCAGGGCAGCTTCGGCCTCGTCAGCGATCCCGGTCTGTCCGATTCACTTGAGAGTGTCCTTAGCAGCGGCTTACTGATCGCCGCGGTCGTTCTTCTCCTCGGTGGCCTCTTCCTCTACCTGAGCGATTCATAACTGTATTCTTTGTCCCGCTGCCGTCGTTAGCTGCACTTTTATTCCAATCAATTATTGCCAGTTGAATGAGGTATAAAATCTATCCCGTAATGTAACCTATTGGAGTTGGAGAAAATGAAGAGAAGACAAATACTGAAAATAGGAGTAACGAGTGGAGTAGCCCTGACTGGTCTCGGAACTGCTGCAGCGAGGCGACGAAGCCACGATGGGCCAGCTGGACAAGAGAGTGGCGAGTTCGAGGTAAGCGAATCCAGTTCACATGCAGCGTTGAATGCAAGACAGCGTCGGTATTGGAATTGTGATACTCAACTTTCCACCTATAGCTACGCTCTCTCGACGAATTCTCAGATCGGACGACTCAATTTCAGCCGACGTGCGCGGTGAGCAAAACATCAGTTTCACAAGATACCGTACGAACTATGAGATGGACGATGGTGATGCCTCTCCTCGATACGTCCAGAGAAGGAGAGCAGGCGGCGAGCCCTAACTCGCCGCCTGCGTTAGGTTATGTACGATGCACTTCCGTGTGAGCTCCCGGAACTGGCCATGCCAGCTCCGGGAGCGTATCTCATCGCCGTCGTCCTTCAGCATCGCAAACACGGTCTCACTCATCGACCGCTGGCTGTAGACGTCATCGTCAATTCTGGCGTTGTGAGCCTTCTTGAGCGCGTTTTGCTCGCAGTGTTTGATCA
>NZ_BAAABL010000026.1:0-9494 GCF_039520965.1 Halarchaeum salinum | reverse complement strand
CACCTGGTGACGACGGTGGAGGGAGCACGTACGAGCCGCCCTACACGCCGCCTGGGGGTGGCGGTGGAGGGAGCACGTACGAGCCACCCTACACGCCACCTGGTGACGACGGTGGAGGGAGCACGTACGAGCCACCCTACACACCACCTGGTGACGACGGTAGAGGGGGCACGTACGAGCCACCCTACACGCCACCTGGTGACGACGGTGGAGGGAGCACGTACGAGCCGCCCTACACGCCGCCTGGGGGTGGCGGTGGAGATGGAGGGGAAGTCTATCCACCGGGAACATGGGATAGCGATCACTGGCGTCTTCGAGATGGTGATGATGACGAGCAGAACGACAACAAGCAGGAGGTTTCGACTGCATTCAGTCTGTACGGTGATGACTGGGTTAACCCAGTCGCAAACGCGCAGGAGGCGCTCAGCGAGACGCTTGCGAGCGGCCAAAGTCTGAGCCGAGCGGAAGAAACGGCATCTGTGGATTGGGAGATGCGTGACACACTTGATCGGGTCGACGAGACAACGAGCGAGTTTGACCGATTCTTCTGAGCTGCCTTTTCAGTATTTCACACCACCGTAGTTGATTGTCCGTTTCTCATTTACCTCTAACTCGTCGTTAGGTGCCATCTTCTCCTTCGCAGCCGACACCGCAGATTGCTGAGATTCGTAGGGTCCGTAGGTTTCAATTGCATATGGTGACGACACTCCGACGTACCAACCCGGACCGGTGTAGTCATCTACGTCGAAACCAACCGACCACTCGCATCTTCCGGAAGGGAAGTCATCCGGTGGGAACTGGCCCTGTTCGTATGTGCGTCGGAGGAGCGACCGAAGACTCATATCCTCCGTTTAGAAAGGGTGGTAGAAATATCCCAGGGCAGATCGAGGTAGGTGACATTCACCGATCGGGAGATAGGTGATAGTAGACGTGGATTTTTATTTGACTGTTGTAATAGGTATCGTATGGATTCTAACGACACGAGTAGGCTATTCCTTGGTGGGGTTGGCCTTTGGGTCGTCGCCGTGTTAGTTGCGCTTCCGTTCGGGGTGCTAAACTCCCTCCTCAATCCGTTTCTATGGTTGTCGTCATTCATGGAAGGAATTGAGGGAGTCGTCTATTTGGTAAGCGGAGGGTCTCTGAGCGCGATACTTTCATCGTATGGTACATCTGCAGAAGCGACACAGGTCGTTGTAGGGTGGGTTGGCATGGTGGCGTGGCTCGGAACTATCGTTGCGTATTATGTAGCTCGACAAAACAACGAGTCTATTCTATTGTATGTGCCCGCCATAATTCCACTCCCGATTCTCCCGCTTGCGCTCGCGATCTACCGGATGTCTTCATTCAGGAAGCGCCATCAAGCGCCGAGCTCATGAGATTCGCAGACTCTTCCGCTCAGACTTTTTGATCGGTAATAGCCCCGAATAAGCTTAATACTGGGGTGTGACGGGGATCGAACGCATTCTTCTGCAGTATGGCGTGCAGTATCGACGAGCGCATCGACGACCAGTTCGCCGATCTCGACGGAGGCCGATGGTGAGTGCGTCGGCTCTCCGAGGGCGTGGAGGTACGCGCGGGCTTCGCGTGGTTCGCGCTCGTGCTCTTCGCAGTGCTCCTCGTCGCAGTGCTCCTCTGGTCCTTCCTCGACGGGCCAGTGCATCAGATGCTCAACCTCACGACAACGATGACTGACTCGCAACGCGCGGACCAGACGACGCGAAACGTCCGCTATCTCTGGGAGTACTGGCCGCTCTGGGGAGCCGCGCTCGCCGCGCTGCTAATCGGATTCAGGCGAGCAATCATGGAGACGGGGAGGCGATAGCAATGCCCCCGAGACAATCCTCCGGATCGCGACTGCAGGCGTTCGTCGTGATCGTCCTGCTACTGTTCCTGCTCGCGATCTTCATCGTCGTCGCGCTTCCCGTCCTCGACGGGACGCACGACGCCGTCATGCAGACGGATCACGGCGCGATCAAGGAGACCGGGATGGCGGACAGCCTGAGCTTCACGCTCGACGTCGGCATGATTCTCGTGCCGATGATCTTCGGCATCGGCATCGTCGCGTTCACGTACGCGGTCGTCGCCGGCAAGGGCTCGTTCCGGGGTGGACGATGAGACGGACGCTCGTCGTTGCGTTCGCGATCGCGGCGTCGCTCCTGCTCGTTTCTGCGCCGGTCGGCTCCGCGGCCCAGGGGAGTGCTGAGTTAGTTGTGGGAAGCGAGCACGATACGTCGACAGAGTTATCGTCAGGGTCGCTGACAAACCTATCAGTCTCCGGTAGTGGGTCTGACGCATCACTCGTTCTGTCGGGTGGTTATGCGTTCAGGGACGGGTTCGATTCGGAGGCCGCGGATGCAGGCATCCCGACTGACTGGGAGGCCACCACAGGAGACTCGACAGCGTGGTCAGTGTCGTCGTCGGTCTCTTACGACGGGAGTCAATCCCTCTCGATGGATACGAGCGGTGCAACTCTCTATCGCATCCAACCCACAGAACAGCCCTACGCGTCCGCTCAAACACACAATGTGAGCGTGTCAATCAACCAGTCCAGCGGCAACGCGGTCGCTCTGTCACTCTGGGAGTCTGGCACCGAGTTTGCACGGATTGGTATGTACAAAGGAGATCTCATGTACCTCAACGGAGGCACGTGGACTACGCTGGATGCGTCTATCGATGCTGGAGAGTGGGTCAAAATCACGGTCTCAGATTTTAATGGAGACACAGATACGATGGACGTGTCGTGGACAAGTCCATCAGGAGCGAGTGGCACCCAGCAAGACATCAGCGGCATGAATAGCTTCTCAACGGGATATACGAGCACTCGACTGCAGGGATACAATTCAGTCGGTCACTGGGATAGTTTCGAGATTGGTGGTGGATACCCGGCAAGGGCAAGCTACGTGTCCACGCACAATATTACGAACGGAGAGCAAGCCCGGTTTAACATCACATCTTTAAGTAACGTATCCGTGGAGGCTATCGTCCAGACGCCGGACGGCACGGTCCTCAACTCAACAACTATCTCAACAATCGGGAGCCATACCGTCTCCATCCCGAGTTACGGCGGCGACCAGTTGGAGACTAAGCTCAACGTGGACGTCACTGGTTCTAATCCCTCGTTCGCGCTTGACGCTGAGTCTATCCTGTTTACTGATCAGGCTCCGACGATCTCGAACGCGACGCCGACAGGCAACCTCCAAACCAGATCGCCGACACTCTCACTCAATGTCGACGATCCCACTTTCGGGACTGCGCAGGGAGACTCCTTGACGGTCAAGTGGTTCCTTGACGGCGAGCAAGTTGGGACTTCGACGACGTCCTCCGCGGGGACGGTCACTCATCAAGTCGACTCCCGATTCGGCGGCGGAAACCACACATGGCACGCAGAAGTCACAGATGACTACGGGGTCACGACGACGTCCACAACGCAGTCGATCTCGATCCCGGCGAAGCTCTCGATCCGGCCGATCAACGAGCCGATGGAGCTCGTTAACAACAGCAGCGTTACAGTCACCGGCCGGTTTTACTCGGGGGACATCGTCTTCGAGAAGTCGACGTCGAACGGCAAGATCGACCTGACCGGGCTTCCGTTTGACCGGACGTACACACTCGTCCTGAGCGCGGACGGCTACTATCGTCGGACCGTGATCGTCGACTCGCTCTTCGAGCAGGACTCGGTGTATCTCCTGAACGACAGCAAGGACTCCTACTACACCGAGTTCGTTCTGAACGACCTCACCGGGAAGTTCAGCGGTGGAGACGTGCGCACGAAGCTCTTCCTTGAGCGTGCGATCAACACGTCCGACGGCCTCGAATGGGTCACAGTCGCAGGAGACTACTTCGGAGCGG
This sequence comes from Halarchaeum salinum, assembly GCF_039520965.1. Taxonomy (NCBI): domain Archaea; kingdom Methanobacteriati; phylum Methanobacteriota; class Halobacteria; order Halobacteriales; family Halobacteriaceae; genus Halarchaeum; species Halarchaeum salinum. The sequence goes on along the minus strand of NZ_BAAABL010000026.1, from coordinate 5,645 downwards.
AGGGACGCTTCGAGGTCGACCTGCAGCAGGAGAAACGCTATCGAATCCGGATCGTTGGAGAGGACAACACGTCACGGGTCCTCGGAGCCTACACGGCGACTCGCTCCGGATCGGTCGCGCTCGCAGTTGGTGAGGTGTCGTGGGAGGTCGACGAGCCGGAGACGCGACGTGTCTCGGCGTCGTGGGTCAACCTCACCGACGGCAACGAGGCTCCGAACGGAGTCGTCCACTTCCAGTACGTCGACCCGGCAGAGAACACCTCTCGGCTGCAGGTCGTGATCCACGAGGACGGGAACGCGAGCAACGAGCTGGCGAACACGACCTTCGACGCTGGGTACGGGACGCTGAGCTACAACCAGACTGTCTCGGGAGCGAACCAAACGACGACAGACTGGGAAGTCTCGTGGACGGCGTACAACGGTTCAGGAGAGATGGCGAATGGATCGGTGCTCGCGGACGGCCAACGGTACACCGTCGACAACCCAATCGGACCGAAGTGGACGCCGGTCGTCGTGACGTGCCTCTTCCTCTTCACGGGGATGCTCTTCGGGGGCCGACTGTCGTCCATCGGATCGCTCGCAGTGACCGGTGTCGCGGCCGTCATGTGGTGGCTCGGGTTCTACACTGCGAGCGGCGGCGTCGTCGTGTTCGCCGGGCTTGTCGGCCTTGCAATGGCCGTCGGAGGGAGCCGGCGATGAGGCATCCCGCGACGGTACTCCTGTTCATCGTCTGTGTCGCCGCCGTTGCGACCGCGCTCGGAGCGTCCGGCACGGCGGGATGGCTCGGGATGCAACCGAACACGGGTGTGCAGGATCAGGTCGATCAGAGCGAGAGTCAGTTCCATGATTACTCTGCCTCGAGACAGGGCGGCGAGACGTCGTTCATCGGCGCGACGATCAGCGGCACCGACAAGGTGTTCTCTTCGTTCGTGGTCATCTTCACGCTCGCCGATCTCCTCGTCAACATGGGCATACCGGCGTGGGCGGCCGCGATGGTCGCGTCTCCACTGGCCTGGTCGTTCGGTCTCTTCGTGATCTACATGATCAGTGGCCGGTCGGGGGTGCGTCCGCGATGACGCTCCTTCTTAGCGTCGTCTGGAAGCTGACTCTTGTCGCGGCCTACAGCTCTCCCTACGACGACCCGTGGATGTCGGGGGACGCATGGAAGGGGTTCGTGATGCCGTTTATGGACCTGCTCGGCCCGGTTGCTCCGGCGATGCTCGGCATCGGTGTTGGCGGGATCCTCTACATCCTGACAGAGGGTCGCCCGAGTCTGCCCGCGGTCGTCTCGATCCTGATCGGCGGGTTCCTGATGCCGTTCCTTCCTCCGGTCGCGAAGGTCGGCGCGTTCGCCTCCATTGTCTTCGGGGGCGCGCTCGCGCTCTTCTCGTTGTGGAACGGCGGAGGTGCCCGACCGCGATGATCGCTCCGACCTCATCGAACGGAACGGGTCCGAGCCGCCTCGACTTCGTCGCGGCGCTCGTGATGTTCCCGGCGGTCGTCGGGCACGAGCTGACCCACGCGCTCGTCGCGTGGCCGTGGGTGTCCACTGAGCATCCGCGGGATCTCGTCGACCGCGTTGTTCCACCCCGCCTCGAACTCCGATACCCGTCCGGAACACCAGTCGCCGTCGTCGTCACGGCGAACCTCGCGCCGACGATCGTCGGGTTGGCACTCGGCCCGGTCGTCGTCCCGTGGGCACTCTCGTTCTCCTTACCGGTGGCGGCGTACCTCGTCGGCGCGTGGGCGCTCTACACTCGGCCGAGTGGCGACGACCTCGCTGTTCTCTCCACGCTGTTCTGACCTCGCCACGCGCGGCGGGGCGGAGGCGGGTACTTTGCAAGTGTTTCATCTGTTCGGCGCGAAGCGCCGAACGGTACTTTGTGAGTGTGCGCCTTTACGCACACCTGCTAAGGAAGAGGTCGGTGGCGGTGGCCGAACTTCGGCCGCAACGGCCGAACTGCTCACGGTGATCAAGACGACGAACTCCCGAGGTTATCAACTGTGCTTGTAGAAGGGTTTGGTTAGCACAAGTGAGGTTTAGAAAAGAAGGGGCAGCGATAGTGTTGCCACTGGCGAGCCGCCGCGTTAGCCGAAGGCCGACTCAACCGGGAACTGCGCGCCGTTGGCGCACTCGATCGTCCCGCGAACGTCGTCGCCGAAGTCCATGATGTTGACAACTGGATGGGCGAACGCAGCCTGTCGGACGATGTCCTCGGCTTCGCGTTCGTTGGCTGGCGTGTAGCCCATTCGCAGGAGTTTGTAAAACGCGTCCTCGGCATCGGAGAGTTCGATGCCGTAGGTGTTCGCGAGCCGACCCCAGGCAGATGTGTCGTCCTCGAGACGATGGGCGTCCATCATGTCTGAGATCGCGCCATCGAGGTTCGCGTCGACTGCCTGTTTCGCGCTCTTGATCTTCTGGAGAGCTTTCTGCGCGACGTGCTGGCTAGCGAACTTTACCTCGCCATACTCGTGGCGGACGAATCCCTCGAGGCGATCAAGCGTCCGGTAGATCGTGTGGATGTTCCGGCCGGTCTGCTCGGCGAGCTGCTGAGGCGAGACCGTTCCGCCGTCGGCGAGCATCGTCTCGGTGACTTCGGCGTCGGTCGGAGCCATGTTCTCCATCGCGATCTCGACCGTCTCGTTCTGTTCGGCCGCGATCTGCGGGAGCTGCTCGTCGTCGAGAACGATGCGCGTCCGACGCTCGCCTTCGACCTCGAAGACATCGTCCTCAACGTAGACGGAGTCGTCGGGCTGGAGCGGGATGCCGGCTGCGTTCAGGATCGAGAGGAGTGACTCGTCGAGTTCGCGCTCAAGGCGTGGGAGGTCCTCCCAGAAGACGGTGCCGTCCGTTCGTGAGTGCTGGAAGGACGCGCCGATCTTCGGGTTTGAGAGGACGGGATCGTCCTCGACAGCACTCGGGTTCTTCATGTGGTAGTGTTTGAACTCCTTGCCGAGGCGATGAGTCCCGATGAGTTCGGCGGCGCGCCAGTCTCCGATCTGCGCAGTGTGATAGTACCCTTCACACTCGGTGTCGTCACGCTTCGACATCGCGAACCCCTCCCGTTCGTCGGCGAGCAGGAGGCTGATCCGGTGGAGTGGTCCGTCGAGCGCGTACACGTTCCGCGTGCGGTTCTTCTGGACGCGGACGTAGAGTTCAGCGTCGGTGATGTTTGTTGAGTGATGGACGTGGTTTGGGCCGATCTCACTCGTCGCGATGAACGTCGGAGAGGCGTAGTTCGTTCCCTGGAGGCAGCGGAGGGCTTGGAGGGAGAGGTCGAAGAGGCGGGGGTACCGGTCGAACCAGATACCGGACCCGTCTGTCGCGACGTCGAGACCGAGGAGATCGTGCGGGTTCGAGGGATTCGGAGAATCGCCCTTCGACTCCATGTCTGGCCAGCGCGGCCGGACGTGGAACGTCGCTTTTCGCGTGGCCGACCCGTGCTCCTCACCTGGCGGATGGATCTTCACGCGGTACTCGCGAACGGTCTGAAGTTGGAAGTTGCGGTGGTTACGTGGTTTCAGACCCGACTCGCTGAACGTGAGCGTCGCCTCCCACTTCTGGCCGTCGTCGTCGACGAACCCGGTGACTGGCTGCCCATCCTCCCAGTTCCACTCTTTTTGGAGAGAGTTGAGGCCGAAGTAGGGATCGAGGCCACAGGCATACTTGATGTACGCTGAGAACTCGTGGGGTGCAGGCTTGATCCGGAGGCGCTCCTCGGCATCAGCGTCGGCGTCACCGGGCGTTGCGGTGAGTCGATTTTCATCGAGGGACGTGTCGGCCTGGGTCGGTTCGTCGATGTCCTCCAGGTCGGCCTCTGTCTCGCCGTCGATCTCGGTGGTGGCTTCTTGCTTACGCTCAGTTTCACGCTCGCGCTCGCGAGCGCGATGCCACGCCTGCCACTCCTCGCAGCGGTACTGATGGTCGGAGAACGACTTCCGTGAGGTGAACGAAGACTGGCAGAACCGACAACACCACCAACCGTTTCGGTCGTTCACATGCGAGGTGAGCTCGCCGTCAGGGCGTTCAGCCTCGCCTTCGTCGGCGCGCCGGTCGGCATCGGTCTCGAACGCCCCGGCATCCATGAGGCTCCTGAACTCGTCGTCGGCGAGGTCGGTGATCGACTCCGCGTCTTCGGTTCCGAAGAGTTCGTCTTCCGTTGCGTGTGGACGATCGTCGGTCACGCACGCCCACCTCCGAACCGAGTGAGAGCAGCGTCGTGCTCCGGAACGACGGGGTCGGGTCGATGAACGGTTTCGACGCTGTCGAGCGGATCGACGAGCACGTCGGCGAGGATGCGTCGGTGACACCACTGTGGGTTCTTCTCCCAGCAGACGAGGGCGATGTCGTAGCCGTCACGCAGTCGCTCTCGGAGCTTCGACATCGCACGCTGCGCGCCGACGTGCTGCCGAAGGCGACGACGGTAGCGGCGCTCGAAGTCGACGCTGTTCCAGGCGATCTCAGCCGGAAGTGGTTGGTCGTCGTTCTCGGCAGCGGTTTCGACTCGTTTGTAGGCGGTCAGCAGGTTCTCGGAAGGCGCGAGTGCGGGGACGTTCCGTTCGGTGACATTCCAGACGAAGTCTCGAGGGTGACGGACGACTGCGAGCACATCGGCATCGGCCTCGAGGTCGGAGAGGCCACCGAAGTACGTGGTGTAGACGGTCGACGTCATCGCTCACCTCCGTCAGCGACGACGCGCCGGCCAGGGGCGGAGAGACCGAAGTCCTCCGGGACGTGTTCGGTCAGGAGGTGAGCGCTTGGCTTCTTCCGTCCCGAGAGATCGGCACCGCAGGCGGGACACTCGATGAGGGAGACTTTGATCGACCCGCCGCTCGACTTGACGATACGGAGGGTCACGCGTCATCACTCCGAACGTAGGGCAGGATATCCTCGGCAACGAACTGGACGAAGTCCGCGGTCTCGAGGTCGGGTTCGTAGACTTCGATATACCCCGAGGCAGCGAGGAAGCAACGGACGAACCCCCAGTCGGAGTCATAGTGACACCGGACTTGCGAAAGGTACCCTGCGCGGATCGAGTCACGGACGTGCTCACCGATCCCGATCTCTTCGTCTTCGCGGACGTCGGTGCCGTGGGATGTAATCGACTCGATGGGACCGATTGCGGCGGTGCCGGCTGTCCCGACGCCCAAGACATCGTGTTCGTCGAGGAAGGCTCCGAGGTCAAGCTCGGCGGTCTCGATGATCGCGTCGCCTGCGACGTCGAAGCCGAATGTGGCGTCGGATGATCCGACCAGGAGGAATCCCTCGTGATCGTCGCCTGCAGTGAGACCGACGACATCAGTCCATCGCTGGATCTTCTGACGGGTCGATCCGATTTTGATCCTCCCGCTGTCGACAGTCGCGGTGTCGATCTCCTCAACAGTCTCGCGAAGAGCGCGCCCCTCGATGCAGGCGACGCCCCCACCGAGGGTTGTCTGTTCCTCGACATCGACGGCAGTCGTGAGTTCGTGCGACCCGTCAGTAACGGTGTTAGCGTAGGATTCGATCGTGGTCAGGCGACCGTGGGGTACGCCGAGGATTCCGGCGTTCACCTCTCGTCACCCCCAAGACCGGCCCGTACGTGTTTACCCCGAGGACGCAACAGCGGGCACAGCCTGAGCTCGTGAAATCATCTCGTTGTCTCG
>NZ_BAAABL010000025.1:0-3621 GCF_039520965.1 Halarchaeum salinum | reverse complement strand
ACCGGGTAGTTGCGACGATATCAAATCAACAGACAGCGACTGGATTCTTCGCTAAACTAGAACGCATGCGGAAAACACCCAGGCTGTCGCTGAAATCATTCAGCAAGAAATGGGTGGAGAGATGTTCGAAGTGTTGCCGGCAGACCCGTACCCCGTCGATTACGACACGCTCGTCTCACAGGTAGACCAAGAAAACGAAGAGGGCTATACACCGCCTCTCCAATGCAACGTAGAGGATATCGAGGCGTATGATACCGTGTTTTTCGGTGCCCCGACGTGGGATATGCAGTTGCCACCGCCGATGAAGACCTTTCTGAGTGAACACGATTTGGGCGGGAAGACTGTGGTCCCGTTCAATACGAATGGTGGGTATGGCATCGGGAGTAGCTTTCAGACGATCGAAGATCGCTGTCCAGATGCCGACGTACGGGAGGGCTTCTCCACGAGGGGTGGGTTGGAGAGAGACGGTGTGTACCTGGCAATCAAAGACGATCGGCGGGAGGAAGTCAGGGCGGAAGTGACTGAGTGGTTACAGAGGATTCAGATGTAAGCTCAGTCTTGCCAGTGTTGCGGCCGCACCCTCTCAGGGATTCACCAAACAGGATGGCGTAGCGTTCGGCAACGTATTTGGCAGTTGCAACGTACTGTCCACATAATTGAGGATGGCTGTACTGGACGATCTCTCGGGGTTCGAGTTTGAGGACGTGATGGAGGACGTGTTCCGGAACCTCGGCTACGAGAACGTCCGCCAGGCCGACCGCACGGCTGACGAGGGTCGCGACGTCATCATGGAGGAGGTCGTCGACGGCAGGCGGCGCGCGATCATCGTCGAGTGCAAGCACACGGGGACGGTCGGGCGGCCGGTCGTCCAGAAGCTCCACTCGGCGATCGCGACGTTCGACTTCGACGGCCCGAAACGTGGAATGGTTGTGACGACTGGCCGGTTCACGAACCCTGCTCAGGAGTACGCAAACCGACTCCAGCAGAACGACGACCCACACCCAATCGAGTTACTCGACGGCGAGGACCTCCGGGAGATTGCCGATGAGATTGGCCTCGACCTCTACAATGGGCGCATCGAGATTCTCTGTGACGAGACGCTCCGCCCGTACGACCCTGCCGCCGACGTCGACGCGGCCGTCGCGGAGGCGTTCCGCGACATCGAGAACATCGAGGCTACCGACCTGCCAGACCCGCATTCGGTGGTGACGTTCCGCCCGGTGGTCGCGGTCACTGCGGACACGAACGCCGTCTTCGAGACGTCGGTGGGCGTCATTCACCGGATCAACGACCGGACCCGATTCGTTGCCCACGCCGAACGCGGGCAGCCGCAGGTCGTCGACGAGGACGTCGGGACGCTGGTCACCGAGAATCTCCACGCGACTGTCGACCTCGACACCGGGCAGTTCGGAGAGGTGTTCGACGACATCGAGGAGCGCCGGTTCGGGCAGACCCAAACGGAGTACAAGGAGTGGGCAGTCGAGCGCCTCCAGCAACTCCACACGACGACGGTGACCTACACCGGCGACAACAACGTCACGTACAACAAGACCTGCGAGCCGAACCGCTCGGATATCTCCGTCCAATCAATTGAACCAGTGTACCTCCCCGAAGTTCGGCACACCACCGACATCCAGGAGTACACCTATCCCTACGAGTACTACGCGGCAGGCCCGTCACGAGTAACCGCCGAGGACGGCATCCATCAGTGCGTCCACTGTGAAACGAGCGGCGGCGACGAGACGTACACCTACTGTTCGAACTGCGGGGCGATCGCCTGCTCCAGCCACATCAAAACGGAGCGGCTGGAAGGCGAGCCGGTCTGTACGGGGTGTGCGGTGACGGAACGGTTCGCGCTGAAGACGAAGTACTTCTACGACGAGGAGAATCTCGAAGCGTTCCGCGAGGAGTACGCCGCGATGCCGCTTCACGAGAAGGCGATGGAGAACAAGTGGCTGGCCGGGGGAAGCGTTGTCGCGACGCTGCTGGTCGTCGTCGGACTACTCGTCATCGGCGGCATCATCTGAGCGGGCTAAGCGTTCACGCCGGCTCAGCGACCAGCTCTTCGAGCGCGTGCTCAAGCGGGCCGTGGAACTGCCAGCTGGCCCGCTCGAAGGCTTCCTCGGTCGGACCATCCCAGCGCGGGAAGGCGGAGTGACCACTCACCTTGACGGTCCACTCGGACGGCTCTTCGAACGGGTTCCGGGTCGGGAGCTCGACGACGTAGAGGTACTCCTCGTCGCCGTGAATGCCGTCGGCCGGATTCTCGACGCCGTGTCCGAGCAGAAACATCGGCTGGTCGAGGTGCTCCATATTGTCCGGGTCGAGGAGATCCGAGGGTTGGTCAGCGTGGATGCTCCGGTCACGCCCTTCGTCCACGTAGAGGGTCATCGTCGAGAGCGTGTTGAGGAGCAGGAACTGGGCAGCGGCGTACGCAGGCCCGCGTTCTGTTCGTGTCTCGTCGAGCAACTCTTTCAGCTGGACAAGGTCACGGAGGACGCTATCGGGATAGCCGTCCGAGTGTCGGTAGATTTGTGCGATGCGGTCGGTATCGGACTGTTCGCCTGCGGTCTCGCTTCGTTGGATGAATCGGAGTTGACTTCGTGTCGACATCGATCACCGCCGGCGCGTGTGCGCCGGCACCCATCGCCGGCGCAGAAACAACTTCTCCTGAATCGAGTGGAGTCGCTGGAATCTCGCCGAATGGCTGTCACTGGACAACTTAAACCCGGTTAAAAATGGATTCCGAAATTCGCAAGATGGCAGTCGGGCGGGGTCCTTGCTCGGAAACTGATGCTGTTCCAGCCCAAAGGTATGCGTATGTCATCGGAGTCTGAGAGGAGCTCACCACTCCCCGATCCAGATGAAATTGCCAGGCGGGCTGAACGGCAGCGTAGTCTGTACGAGGAGGCCGCCGAGAATCCAGACCGGGTGGTGCCAGCGATGTTCATCGAGGACTGCGCTCGGTGCGAAGCGCTCGCCGATAAGCGGCGTCGTGAGGGGTTCTATAAACACTTCTATCGGACACTCCCTGACCGAGAGACGGCGAAGCTGTCCAGCGACGATCTCCCCGAGGAGATTCAGTCTGCTGCGCCCGTCCATCGTGCAATCGATGATACGACTCTCGAGGACGAGAGCGCGGACGTGGCCTCCGTTTCGGAGCTGTGGGAGCAGATCGGTACTGGTGAGCACCCGGGCAAGCTGTGTCAAGCTCCACTGGTCCACTATATCGACCGTGAGGACTGCTATATCCACGCAGAACCAACGCGGGTCGGCTTCAGCTATGGCCTCCCCGTATTCGTGTATAAACGCCGGCAATCGGACAACCACTACGGAGTCTTCTTCTCCAGTGAGAAGGCGTATCTGTGGCTCTGTGGGTGGATTCTGCACGCCAACGGATTCTTCGACCCGAAAGAGTTCATCCCATCACTCTACTTCTTGAAGGCCTCGGACCCATCCACAGTTGCTCCTGAGCTGGTGTCCAAAACGGCTTCATTGAATCCGCAGAGGGCGACGGGATTCACTGTTTCACGGCTTGTTCGACGTTGTAGACTGCGGCGGCGAGCACAATTTCACGAAACTGGCGATACCACGCTCGCGCTCGGACGGCGGAGCCGTACG
>NZ_BAAABL010000024.1:0-580 GCF_039520965.1 Halarchaeum salinum | reverse complement strand
GGTCGCACCGCTCCGCGTGAACAATACGTATTCGACATCGGCGTCGCCATCATCTCGCGGCGTCCACCGGACCTCTTCAGCGTGCCCTTCCAGTGATGCGAGCGCGCTGTAGTCGAGGGGTGCGTTCGTGAACTTGCACTCGCCGACGACCATCGTTCCGTCGTCAGTGAATCCGACGACGTCAATCTCGTGTTCTTTGTACCACCAGCGCCCGATGTCGAGGAAGAGCTCATCCGGGTAGAGGTCCGGGAGAGCGTCCTGACAGAGCGTCTCGAACGCCGGGCTGACGAAGTCTGCGAGTTCTGGTTCGATGAGTGCCTCATAGGCGTCTTCGCCGAGGCGCTCGTAGCGGTCTTCGTTCCCGTAGACGAATCGGAACCAGAACCGGAACAGCGGGTCGAGGAGCCGGTACCGGCCGCGGCGAGATTTCGCCTTCTGCTCCGTGAGTGGAACCTCCCGCTCGATGAGCCGTAATCGCTCGAGCTTCTGTGTGTATGTCGAAATCTGCTTCCCGTCGATCCCGATCGCTTGCGCTATCTCGTTCGACGTCGTCTTCCCCGCCGCGATCGCGGTGAGGATC
>NZ_BAAABL010000023.1:0-2834 GCF_039520965.1 Halarchaeum salinum | reverse complement strand
TGTCGTCTATAACATCAAGCGGGCTGTGAAACAGTGAATTCCACCGCCGTATGGCGATTCAACACAGCCATAGAGGGCGATACGGCGATCAATTTCGTATTTCTGAATGGCGTTCGCGAGCATGAACCCGGCCATGAATAGGAAGATAAGGTGGTCCGCGAAGGGAGCGAGTGCCGTGTCCAGGTCTTCGTAAATACCGGTGCCAGTTAATAGAACAGGGATTGTGAGTGCGGTTACAGCCAGTGGGAGCCCACCGGTGATCCAGAGGAACCCCGCGAAGAACATCGTCGCGAGCGTGTACTGGCCAGCGAGTGAGAGTCCCGCTGGAGTTGGTGCGAGTGAGATGAGTATTGCTCCGAGGCTGGCGATGACAAACTTCGCTAAGTCATGCCGTAAGCCGTATAATCGCTCCTGTATCATTGATACAGCACCTCATTTACAATAGTGCATTATAATGGTTTTTGTTACGGTAGATCTTAGAGATAGATGTTTAACGATAAGAAACGAGATCGTCCATTAACAGACTACTGATCTACAGCAAACGGGTTGGATCAACACGTAGACACCCCACCCACTCAGGCTTGGTCGTATTCTAGAAGTGCTCGATAAGTACCTGCGCTTGTACCTCAGTCAGTTCCTCTGCATACAAATTGAATAGCATGCGTCGTCTCGGGGCGGACAACGAGCGATTGCCCCCTTCCAACATTGAGATGTGTGCCTGCACGAAGTCATCAATCTCTCGTTCGACCTCTCTTTGCGTATATCCCGCAGCAACCCGTAGTAGCCTCCACGCTGGCGGGGAGATATCGCCAAGCTGTCCCTCCTCCATACAAGTCAGAATACTCGTACCATCGGTATTAATACTAATAGATTCGGTTCTTCTCTGTCATCATCTATGTGTACCGTAAATTTATTACTATCTCGTATGTATCAGTGATACATGGCCTTGAACGAGGTGTTGCTCGCTGTTCGACCCGGAGACGAAGAGTCCGGCCGCAAGCTCGCGCAGACGCTGGTAGATATCGCTCAGCCAGCCGACGCACACGCCAGAATTGCGATTGTCCTCACGGAAGAAGAACGTGAGGCAGTCCTCCAGAGTCTCGGCGTGGATGATCTGTCCGACATCTCCACCGAAGAGCTCGCACGCCGACACGGCACGTTCAAGAACGTCATCGATACCGTGGAAAAGGCAGACCTTGAGTATGAACTCGGCCTGTCAATCGGTCCTCATGCCGAGCGGATCATTGAACTCGCCACGGACGCCGACCTCGCCATTATCGGAGGGGCAGACCGATCGGCGACCGGGAAGGCAGTCTTCGGGTCGGCGGCACAGGACGTCCTCCAATCTGCCCCTTGCCCGGTCGTCTTCGTCCGGCGCGACTAACACATCATGCTCCAACGTTCGCCTCGACAGCCCCTATTTATTGCGAGTACTAGCATTGCCTCAGTCGTCTCGTGAGCGCCATTACTAAGTGGCGAGGCGTCCTCACCATCGCGCTCTGGCAAATCGTCGCGAGCCTCTGCTACTACTCGGTATTCCCCGCGACAGACGCCTTCAAAGCAGACTTCGGTCTGTCCGGCGTCCAGGTCGGATTTATAGTTACAACCCTCACACTCGGCTATACAGTCTTTCTCTTTCCGGCCGGGGCACTCGTCGACGCGTACGGTGATCGACCAGCGATGGTGGGCGGTCTTGTGGGACTCGCCCTCGGTGCATCCGGTGTGTACTTCGCGACTAGCTACCCGATGCTGCTCGTCGCCGTGTTCGTCCTTGGTGCGGCATATTCGACAGCGATGCCGGCGACCAATATTGCTGTCGCTGAGCGCGCCCCACGTGGCAGCTACAATCTCGCGGTAGGAATCAAGCAAGTCGGTGTGACACTCGGGTCGGCGCTCGCAGCGTTCGTCGTCGCCGGCCTTGCATTGTTCGCGCTCGGCTGGCAGTTTGGTTTTCTCATCGCTGCAGCCGTCTCGGCCGTTATCGCCGTCGGCTTTCTCACTGCCTACAAGGGCGCTCCCGGGTCTGGTGAAATCTCGTTCCCGGATGTCCGCGCCCTCTGGGGCAATCGAGCGTTGATGATGCTCGCCGCTGGAGGCTTCTTCGTCGGAGCTGGCGTCTTCACGACGACGGGCTACGTTGTCCCATATTTGGAGTCGAGCACGACTGCGACAACTGCAGTCGCGAGCATGGTGCTCGGTGTAACTCAACTCACCGGAAGTGCTGGGCGTATCGGGGCAGGAGCGCTCGCGGACCGCATTCGTGGCTCGGCTGCGACCGCCTCAATTCGCGTGCTTTCGTGGCAGTCAGGCTTGGGCGCAGTGACGATTGCAGTAATCCCGCTGTTCGGCATGCCGAGTGCTGCGGTCGGATTCGCGATTCTCGGCGTCGGCCTACTCGGTGTCACGGGACTCTATCACGGCGCATTGGTCGCCCTCGCAAGTGCAGATCAGTCGGGTGCAGCGACGGCCGCGGGTCAGACGACGGTCAACTTTGGAGGGCTCGTTGTCCCCCCGGTGTTCGGCTATCTCGCAGATACAGCGGGCTATGCCGCGGGCTGGTATCTACTCGCTGCTTGTGGTGCACTCGGCGTCGTGTGTGCGCTCATCGCAGGCCGTCTCGCCGACTGAATGACCGTGAGAAAAGATACTCAGTCGATCACATCGGCTTAGAGAGAGTGTCTGCTTGGAGAGAGTGTGCAACGGCTTCATTGAATCCGCAGAGGGCGACGGGATTCACTGTTTCACGGCTTGTTCGACGTTGTAGACTGCGGCGGCGAGCACAATTTCACGAAACTGGCGATACCACGCTCGCGCTCGGACGGCGGAGCCGTACG
>NZ_BAAABL010000022.1:0-5985 GCF_039520965.1 Halarchaeum salinum | reverse complement strand
CGATCTACGTCATTTGTTTCTCGGTCCCTACGAGAGACTACCGAAATCGATCTGGGGCTAAACACGTACCAAGCGTCGATGGACGCGGCCGGGAATCGCCTTGAACAACTCCGCGAAAGCCCCCACCTCCGACGTGTCTTCAACCATACGCCCGCGCAGAACGACGCCGGCGAGTACATCGAGAACCACTTCGACTTCCGAAACTTCCTCGACGAAGACGTCACCATCCTCCTCGACTTGGGCGACCTCCGCCCGGAAGCACAGCAGGCAGTCACGCTCCTTCTGTTGAGCAACCTCTGGGATGCCGTGCAGGTGCGGCGGCGCGACGGCCAAACCGACTACGAGAACCTAACCAACCTCATCATTGAAGAAGCCGCGCCGGTCGCGTCGACGCGACTCGTTTCCGAGCAACTCCTCCCCCAGGGCCGCTCGTTCGGCCTGAGCATGGGGCTCGTGATGCAGTTCCCCGGCCAAGTACGCAATCGCAGCGAGCGTGCCTACGACGAAGTCTTGAACAACATCAAGACGAAGCTCATCGGCAACATCTCGATGGAGCGAGACCTCGCGGAGTCGCTTGCACACGAGGGATTGAGTCCGACCGAACTCCGGAATCGCGTGAACACACTGCCGAGTGGAGAGTGGATCGCCCAGCTTCCGAGTCCAGCGTTCGGCGAAACCGGCCCGTCGCCGTTCTCGATGAAGCCACTCCCCATCGCCGAGGGCCACCCAGAAAGCGACACTCCGCTCACCGAAATGGAAGCGTCCCAGTTCGAGTCAGTAACACTCCCACGTATCGTCGAGCGAACGCAACGCCAGTACGGCCTCAGCGCAGAATCCGATACAGCCGCGGACGACGGCTGGGGGAGTGGCTCTGACAACTCCACATCGCCGGAGGCGGAAACCACCCATTCCGAGTCGACGATGCTCAGTGGCTCACCCAACGAAACCAGTAGTGACTCCACCGCTACCGAGAGCAGTCCGCTTCTCGGCGGTGGTGACTCAACAAACGACTCGGAAATGTCGGCCTCCGAGTCGGCCTCCGAGTCGGCCTCTTCGGAGTCAGAAGCCGATACATCGCCAGTTGACGCTGGTGGAGTGTCCGTCCCTGACGCAGAGTTGGACCGTCGTGGACTCAGCCGCGACGATGCACGCTTCCTGCAGGACGTCCTCGACGTGATGAACGGCGCTGCCGACGCTCAATCCCTCCTCGAGCCGATGAGTGAACTCCGCGACGAGTACGCCGATCTCGACATTCAGCGACTCCTTGATCAAGACTTGCTCGCGCAGGCGTCCGCTTGTGGACGGACCTACTACACCGTTCTCCCAGCGGGTCGTGAACTTCTCGGCGAGCGACTCGCAGTCGGTCCCGGACAGGGCGATATCGGTGAACGAACACCCCACAAGGTCGGTGTCGAACTCCTGCGTCGCTGGCTCCAAGACCACAAGTCCGTCACGCGTGTCGAAACCTACTACGAACACGACCCGGAGACGGTCTTCGACGTCGCCGGCTTCGACGACGATGGAACGCTCGTCTGGGTCGGTGAAGTAGAGATGGCGAGTCACAACAACGACGCGCCAATCGGAGACTACGACAAAATGAGCGTCGTCGACGCGGACGTCGTCTGGGCGTTCAACAGACGCTCGTTCGCCGTCGAAACCATCGACACGCTCGCCGACGCGGATCGACTCGCAGACAACGTGAGTGGGCGCGCCACTCGCTCGTTTGCAGGTATTCGCGATGCGGTGAGTGAACTGGATGCCGCCGGGCTAACCACCGTTCAGAGCTTCAACCATCTCGACGAGACCTATAACGAATGACGTGGCGCGCTGCGACTCGCGACGACCTGGACACGTACTACAGCGACGAATTCCCCGACTATGTCGACGACCTGCCGTCGTTCATCACGGCGACCGGGCCGAAACAGTACGCACTCGCGTTCGACCACCCTCATCCCGTCCGAAAAGACGAGGTGCCGGACAAGGACTTCATTCGACGGGATACGTGGCAGACTGATACCGCCGGTGAGCGACAGCAGGCGGAGTTCGACGGATTTGACGACGTTCTCGACTTCATCCAGCATCCAGCACGGAACGACCCGCTCGACGGAAGCGAATTCGCACTCGCTGACCCCGGCCTCCTTGACCAGCCAGACCCGCGTCCGGATGCAGTCTACTACGCCCTCGATAACTGGGAGCGCCCCTGGGTACTACTCGTCGACATCGACGCGAAAACGATCGCTCGCGAACGCGCCGCAGACGCACTCCCACAGGACACCAGCCATCGCGACGACGAGGCACTTCTCGAAGCGACCGGCATACTGGACGCAGACCCCACTGGGTATCCGTACGCCTTCGAGGACATCGACCAAGCGATCGAGTACGGATTCGAGGTGCGCGATATCTTCGCGGACGACTTCGACGCCGAGGAAACGATGGTCGTCTACAGCGGCCAAGGCGTCCACGTCTACCTCCTCGATACCGATCTCGCCCATCGCTACGACGCACAGAGTCGCGAGGTTCTCAACGACCTCCTCCTCGAGTCGTACGACATCCCAATTGACCCAGTCGTCACTGCTGATCGGCGCCGCGTCGCCCGCCTCCCCTACTCACTCCACGTTGACGTCTCCCGTATCGTCCAGCCGATCGAGTCTCCGCAGTTCAACCCACGGACTGCCACGCCAGCCTTCCTCGACTGATGGCTACCACAACCCCCACGGACGACGAACGCACCGCCTACCAAGTCGCCGCGCTCCCCACCGAGTATGGGGAGATTCGGATTAACCAGCTGTTCACGCGTGGGTTCAACCGCTATACCGTCGACGGCGAGGACCAGCCCCAAGACCTCCTCGACGACCTCGAACGCTTCGGGACGGCCGCGTTCAAAGACGACGTCCGGGATACAGCAGCACGAGAGCCGTTCGTCGACGAACCAGGCACACTCGCGGTCCTCGCGACGCTGAGTGCGATCTGCATCAAAGCCCATCCGAAGTTCGAGGACGTCCCCCCGCGGAAGATCCAGCCGCTCTACGACGTTCGCGAACTCTACGTGAGCAATCTCGGCTCACTCATGCGCGAATACAGTGACGGCACGCTCCAGCAGGATATTGCGGAGGTTCTCTACGCGAAAGATCCGGGAGAGGATGGCCCGCACCCGGGACGCGTCTGCACCGGAATCAAGGAGATACCCGAATTCGACGGCGGCCTCTACCTCGAGATTCCGATGGCCGCCGCCTCCCGGAAATGTCTCGTCCGCGACGACCAACGGCCCAGTGATGAGGGTGAGACGGCGGAGATTCGGACGCGTGTGAAGGACAACAACCTGTACGTGCCGGCTGGTGATTTCGACGAGAAATACAGCGAGTACGCACGAGACGCGTTCAAGACACTGCTCCGCGAGCAGGAAGACGGCCTCTCCGAGGACCAGCAGACGTGGTTGGTGGCGAACGAGTCGGCAATCATTGAGCGGATCGACCGCTTCCTCGAGGGTGGCAACCACGACCGAATTTGGCGGGACTGGGACCGAGGTGAACGTCTCGTTCGCGTCCTTCGAGAGGCAGTCACCCACGCCGCGGATGACACGGCGGGGGTTGGGGCGTTCCACTCTGCGCAAGCGCTCTATGACGCGCTGGCTGCCTACGAGCCGGAGGCAGCGTGGAAACAGAGCATCCAGAACCGGGTGTCGAGTCCGCGCAGTCTCGGCAATCTCCTCGTCTCGCAGCAAGACCACCGCAGACTCACCGTCAAGCACGACCGAGAAACGAACCAGTACCGGATCGATGCGTCGTCACGTGGCGCTCACCCGATCACCGTCGAGTCGATCGAGGACCTCTTCG
Organism: Halarchaeum salinum; assembly: GCF_039520965.1. Taxonomy (NCBI): domain Archaea; kingdom Methanobacteriati; phylum Methanobacteriota; class Halobacteria; order Halobacteriales; family Halobacteriaceae; genus Halarchaeum; species Halarchaeum salinum. Next base: position 2,152 of record NZ_BAAABL010000022.1, on the reverse strand, counting down.
AGCTGCCCTGCATGGCGAATATGGCTGAGCGGCTCCAAGAGAAGAAGCCCGTTCGGAAAGATCTCTATAACTTCGTGCGGATGGTGATGTGGCTCCCGCAGTACCAGGAGAGTAGTCTAGACGAGATTGTTGCCGACCTCAAGGACGTCTTCTCCCAGTGGCCGTGGTACGACGAGCAGGAAACTGAGTACCAGATCCGCTACGAGTTCTCCAACACCATTGAGGGCGACACCCCGCTTCCGATGAACTGCGATAACGACGACCTCCAACGCTACTGTATCGGCCAGGATCAGTGCGACTACTCGATCTGGGGTAGTGTCCCCTTCCCGGACGAAATGTACGACCAACTCGACGGGCTAGATTCCGCCAGCGAATTCTAGCACCAGCCGAATAACTCCACATTCAGATAGGTAGGAAGACATAGATATTATGGAAGAGTCCAATTCTCGTCGCGCAATTTTCTTCGGGTTTCACGCGCTCTAAACCCTAATTCTCTAATTCAGATCTGAGGGCTGGCTCAAAGCCAGGGGTTGAATGCTAGTCCGTGATCCGTGTAACAGGGCCGGTATTTGGCTTTACCCGCGATTTCGGGGTTCTAAACCCGCCGTCGCGCAGAATTCCTATTTCTACATGAAACCCCGATGTCGTCGCGCGGATTGCTATCAGCTTAAATCTGCGCGACGGACCTCTACCAGATTTTAAGCCCGTTATTTTGCTCTCTGCACCTTCAAAATCGTCCAAAGGAAGGTAGAGGTACAGGGTGCAGATGCCACGGGCTATGACTGGCTGGAGGATGGAATTTAATTCTGTTCAGTCTATATTCATATCTGTATCTTAGGATGTTTCTGTGAGAGGTGCACTGAGGAGAAGCGGCATAGCGATGCGCCGTGTTTAACCAACAAATTGGGGGATTCCGTTTGGACGTTGGTTAACAGTAAGCGGAGGTGCAGATAGTGTATTCAGTCTCAGTTTCGAAGCTGCCGGCGGTCTTTGGCAGGTAGATTTAGTACCAGAGTCGAACCCAGTGTTGATCACCAGTTGTTTCTACGGGAAAAGCCGCCGATATAATCGGATTTCAACGAAGTCGACTGTGGGTATCAGCTTTCTCTCCGTCCACAGTAGGCGGGAAACCCGTACCTATAGTAGAGTCCAGAAGTCTTTGCAGTGGCAGCCGCTAAAGACTGGTCTATTCGATGGTTCTCGAAGATCCAGCGAGGGAGTGTGTAGATACTTCTGGTGATTACTATAGTGTGAAGGTACACCCCATCTGCAAAGTAAGCCAAGCTTCGCCCACGTTCTCCACCCATACTCGCTGTCTTGGACTTTCCGCGAAAGAATGGATGACAGTCGACACTCCACCCACAAGCTTATGGGCGGGTTTGCCGTACAAACTGATATGGCAAGTAGTCCGGGCGAACACGGCGAGGCCGAGAAGGACGCAGAAGTCCCCTCGGGGGTTCTCGATGGTCTCGACGACCTCGAGGAAGGCCGGACGCTCAGTGACGAGGAGTTCGAGGACGTCCTCAAGTTCTGATTGCGGTGCTCTCGCAGTGTTTTAGTGATCGCGTTCGAGTCGCCAGTACGTGAGTACCATCCCGCTCTCCGACGAGGAGAACTATGCGATTTTCACGGAGTCCTACGGGAAGTCGATGCGAGGGCTCGGGCGGGATCAGCAACTCCAAGTTCTCAAGCGACTCTATAAGACGATTGACAGCGACGCGCCGCAACACTACATCTACGAGACGGTCGAGGGATGTGACGAACTTGAGGTCATTCGCGCTGGCGGATCACTTCGCGTCTACTGCCGTCTTGTGATGGGCGTCCCGCATGGGAACAAGACGTACAACGTCCTCTTTGTCTTCTACGTTGACAATCACAGCTATCGGACGGAAGATCTCGAGCGGTTCGACGAACGCGCCGAGGAGCGGCTCGTGAACCTCACCGACCTCTCGACCGTCGACGATGTCGACAAGTATCTTGAAGAGCACGACGCAAAACAGGCGGAGTTCCTGAAAGAACGGCTTCATTGAATCCGCAGAGGGCGACGGGATTCACTGTTTCACGGCTTGTTCGACGTTGTAGACTGCGGCGGCGAGCACAATTTCACGAAACTGGCGATACCACGCTCGCGCTCGGACGGCGGAGCCGTACG